>SESX01000057.1 GCA_004367365.1 Candidatus Acetocimmeria pyornia | reverse complement strand
AGGTCTCTCTTTTTATCTCTTTATCCCTAATTCCTCCTACCGCCTACTAAAACTTTACACTAACGTTGGTAAAGAAAAAACCCGCTCTTCCCTGATGCAAGACTGGTGCAATACTATGGGAGAAGATTTTCGGGCGTTGTCATGAACTTGACACCAGCACGTGATAATGTTAATATAGATATTACCAACCGTAGTAGAGGTGGGGTAGAGGTGTATCGGCAGTACAGAATAAGTGAGCTGGCAAAAAAGGCAGGGGTTACCCGGCGCACTGTCCATTATTACATCAGCAAAGGTCTTATTCCGCCGGCCATCGGGTCCGGGGTCAACAGTCATTATGATGATGACCACCTGGCACGAATCATTCTGATCAAAAGACTTCAAGAAAAATACCTGCCCCTGGATAAAATCAGGGAGGTTGTGGCCGGTCTTTCCTACGAGGAAGTACAGCAAATGCTGGATGCGGTGGAAAAGCTGCACGAAGAAAAGGACGAAAAAACCCTTGAAATCGTCGCCGACGCGGTTTGGGATGACGAACTGCCGGGGCAGGTGGAGGGCACTGAATACGTAAGGATCCACCTGGGTATGGGTATCGAGCTCAATTACCCCAAAGCTTTAGGGCAGGAACGGCCGGGCTTGATAAAAAGCCTGAGGTCATATGCGCAAAAATTAATGGGAGAAGAAAATTAAGGGAGGAGTTTTCATGTTCTTGGTGGAGCCGGAGAGTGGAAGGGCAGAAGTTCCTTTACAGGAGGTCAAGATTAAGGGCCATGTCTATGGGCTCGTCGGCAAATTTACCGTCACCCAGGTTTATACACACCGGGAACAAGGCAATATAGAAGTTGTTTACACCTTTCCCTTACCAGATAAAGCAATCGTGTCCGGCTTCAAGGCCAGGGTCGGCGAGCGGCAGGTCGCGTCGGAGATTTGGGACCGGGATGAAGCCTTTGCTCTTTACGATCAAGCCGTCAGGAAAGGAGACACTGCCTTCTTGCTGGAGCAGTATCGCCCGAATATTTTTCAAGTATCCCTGGGCCAGCTTCAGCCTGGAGACGAAGTTGAGATTGCGCTAGACTACCTTCGGGAACTTGAGGTCACAGACCGGGAACTACACATCAGCATCCCCACGGTCGTGGCCCCCAGGTATATACCCGGTGTACAGAGGGGCAAGAGAAGGGGTTTGGGCGTCTCCCCTCCCACCGACCGGGTTCCTGACGCCGACTTTATTTCCCCCCCAGTTTCCGATCCAGATTACAAGGTAGAGTTAGACCTGACTATAAAACCTCTGCTTCCGGTTAGTGAGTACATCTCTCCTTCCCATGAGATTATCGTTCAAACCACCAAGGAACACGAAACCAAGATCAGGCTGGCTAGCAAGAAATGTACCCTGGATCGAGACATCGTAATAATTGGTTTCTGCCAGGAGGAAAGCAGGGCTTGCGGTTTCCTTTACAAGAAGAAGGAAAACCACGAGGGGTTTATCTACCTGAACTTTATTCCGGAGTTTAATACGGTTGAAGAACCAGAAGGCCGAGACTACATTTTCCTGATTGACATCTCGGGGTCCATGGAAGGCGAAAAGCTCACCCAGGCAAAAAATGCACTCAACCTCTGCCTGCGCAACTTAACGGATGGAGATACCTTTAATATTGTTGCCTTTGAAAGCAGTTGCCATTATTTTTCCAGAAGAGGGAGCGTGCCCTTTAACCAGGCCAATCTAGATAAAGCTACCCGGTGGATCAAAAAGTTGGAAGCCTTAGGCGGCACAGAAATTTTCGAAGCAATCAGGTATGCCCTCAATGAGAGCAATCCCAAGGGCTCGTCTCTTCTTCTCTTAACCGACGGGCAGGTGGGTAATGAAAGGGAAATCTTTGCCTTCGTACAACAGCGGATAGAAAACAATGGCATTTTCACCTTTGGCATTGATACAGCGGTCAACAGTTTCTTCATCAACGGGCTGGCAGACATCGGGCACGGCAAATCAGAATTGATTCGCCCCGGAGAAAGAATTGAAGAAAAGGTGCTGCGCCAGTTTGCTAGAATAAGTTCCCCCACCGTGGAGGATGCCTGGATCGACTGGGGCGGGCTGGAGGTCAAGGAGGTGGTTCCGCAGCAAATCTCACGGCTCTTTAACTTGGAACCCCTGGCCGTCACAGCCAGGTTTTCTGGTGACCTGAAGAACAATATCTCCCTCCGGGGAAAAGTTAAGGGGGATGAGTTCAACGTTCCTATAGACCTGGCTTCCATCGACACAGGGAAAGGCTTTGAGTACCTGGAGAAATTCTGGGCCTATAAGCAAATAGAATACTTGGAAGCCACTTTGACCAGGATCAATCCCCGCCGCGAAGAAGCGGTGATCAAGGAGATTAAGAGGTTGTCCAAAGAGTACGGTATTAATTCCTCCTATACCGCCTTTGTCGCCGTCCAGGAACGAGAGGATAAAGCAGCCGGGTGGCCGGAAACGGTTGTCATTCCCGTTTCACCTCCGAGCAAGTGGGCCATGTTTCAAGAGCCGCGCCTGCCCACCGTGACGAGCAATCTGTTTTATGAGTCTTATGCCCTGGGGGAGAACACCTCCCCGCTGGTATACCAAAACAGTGCTGTGCATCCGGCCTCTCATGAGGCAGTTCAGGTCGAAGAAAATCGGGAGGATCAAATATTGCGGAAGCTGGCCCTTAAACAGCAAGCCGACGGAAGTTTTGCCGGTAATGACAAAGATGACTACTGGCAAAAGGTTGAAGATACGGCTGTATCGTTGATGGCCTTTGTGTTGAGTAAAAGACCAGTATCTATTTATCGAAGGCAGCTGGAAAAAGCCGTTAAGTATTTGCTCAATGCCATTAAAGATACCAAGCCGCATGTTGATGAAGAACGTCTTTTCAATGTTTACTTGAAAACCATATTCGCCTTGGAAGCTTCAGCCTTAGCAGGAATATTGGGTGGTAGGGTTAAGAGGATTATCAACCAGGAAATCAAGGTGGCCCAGGATTACTTGGATGCCCTGGAGGTGGAGAGTAAAAGATATGAGCTGGCCAGGGCATGCCTGGAAGAGAAGGCAAGAAAATTGCTTCTGGCCCAAGAGTCTCCGTGCAGCTGACGCACAAACAAAGCTCACACATGATCCCTTGGCGGAAGCGTTTCAAAACCTTGTTCCAAAAAGTGCTTATCAAAGGTGAATACTTCTCTTATCCCTAGCCTGCGCATAACGGCAAAGCTGGCACAATCAACCAGGCTCAGGTTCCTACGGTTGGCCACCAGGACCGCGCTTACCGCCTGCTGATGGATGTCTTCTCCGATCCACTCCACCTTTACCAAAGGAAGGATGTCTTCATCAAGCACCCGGACGGCCTTCATGCCTAACCTCCTCTGAACGAGGGCAAAAGTTTCCACCAACACGTAGCTGCTGCACACCAAGGCAGCCTGGTCCTTGAGGAGTTTTTCCCAAATTCTTGCTGCGGTTCGATGGTTGGTGTCATCAGCGTCGAGGACAGCAAGGAAGGCTGAAGTGTCCACAAAGACCATCATTCCCGAAGGGCCTCCTCAAGGTACCTGTCGTGGTTGGCCGACAGGTCGTGGGTGCCGGAATGGAAACGCCCGGCCGCGCTCAGTGCCCGTCGAACCCGCTCTTCCCTGGTGTTTTCCCAGGAAAGGACAAGATCGATACCTCTCCGGATCAGCTCGGCCATGGAAACCCCTTCTGCAGCAGCCTTAACTTTCAAGGCGTTGAACTGCTGCTCATCAAGCTGGACCTGTGTTCGCACCATCATTGACGGCACCTCCCGGTAATGCTAACATGGCTACAGTAATGATAACATGATGGGTACCACCGTGCAAGGGCTGATATGGGCACGGTAAGGTTTTTCGTTACCGGCGACGGCACGAGACATCGAGAGACAGTCTGTCTGTTTTCGGTCGCCTGCGGTGGCTTTGATTTTCCAATTGATTGAGAAAAATGAAGCCCCGCCGGGAGGTACTCCCCTCCTGGGCTGGGGCGCTGGAAACGATTGGTGCCGGCGCCTTCTTGATGCCCGAAAAAAGTAACAGCCCTTTAGGTCCAAGAACTCGCATTAGGGTCCAACCCAAGGGGACGCGACCAGGAGTTGGCCTGGTCATGATCATCGTAACCCACTTAGGTGACACTGTCAACGAGTATGAGCAAAAGAAGGCGACGCCCACACAAAGAAAACAAAAATCCCGCAAACCTTTGCGGGATGCAGGATAAACAATGGTGGTGCGCCCTGGAGGATTTGAACCCCCGACCTACTGATCCGTAGTCAGTCGCTCTAATCCAGGCTGAGCTAAGGGCGCACGTTATGGCGGAGAGGGAGGGATTTGAACCCTCGCTGGAGCATTCACCCCACTAGCAGTTTAGCAAACTGCCCCCTTCAACCTAACTTGGGTACCTCTCCACTGATAGCCGCACCTCCCGTGCAGGCTAACCGTCCGCTGAGGGCTACCAAGACAACGGAATACCTTTCGGGAGGTGACCGGTAGCATAATCAATCTTAGCACAAATTAGTGTTGTTTTCAACGATCTTTTGCATCCCGGGTTCCTTGCCTTCTTCCCCTAGCATCCTTGGCTTCGCGAACCGGAAGGGACCGTAAACAACCGGCCTGATGGAAGAAACCTATCTGCCGTGAATGATCCTACCACACAACCGGATTTACTTAATCTGTAAACCAGATGATACTTGAGGCCTTGAGGCCGGAGCAACTGGGATCTATGCCCTAAAAAGAAGAGCCCCCGCCCCACTGGGATGGATGACGGAAGATTTTTCTGTTTTACATGCTTTTTGAAGCCGTTATTCCTGGTTCGGCGGAGGCTGTTCCCGGCGTTGGTAAGGTAAGCCTCCCCGCTCCAGGGCAGCAGCGATCCTTTCCAGGGCTTTAACTGCATTGGAAAGAAGGACGAAAAAGTAGACTACTGCCGCCACATAAAGCAAGAAGAGAAGAAACCCGTAACCTGCCATGCCAAAGCCACCCCACATATGCATTTTCAAGCCTGGTACCCAAGACCCAGCTGTTCCAACTCCTGGTACAGCCAGGCGGCCTCCCTGACCAGGCAGTTCGCCCCCTTCTTCCACAGATTCGTCCACTCCGTCCCGGAATCTACTTGTGGGAAGGGAGGCCTAACGGCAGAACAGGTCTCGTTCCGGAGCACCCCGGGCGTGCAACTCATGATGCTACCATCAAGGGGCGCTGGATACCGCCTCCAATTTTCATCTTCCGTGGTGCCGCCCCTTGTGGCGGCGTGGAGGACTAAGATTGAACATAACCTTGGCGGAGGGGGTGGGATTCGAACCCACGGAGGGATTAGCCCTCAACGGTTTTCAAGACCGCCGCGTTCAACCAGACTCCGCCACCCCTCCGGACTTTCAAAGGTAAATCCTCAAGAAAGGTTCCTGAACAAGCTGTGCTCTTTTCAAAGCTTGAAGAAGCCTTTTTGCGATTTTCGCTTCATTTATTATAACATTTTAGTCCCCGCTTTTCCACTTTACCCTTTATGCCGTCTAGCCTGGGGAGATTCGATTTTTCCTCTCCGCATCGCTATTTACGCCGGGCTTCCTACCTGTACTTGAGACACACAACAAAGAGCACCAATTTGTGTCAGGTTTCCAAGATAAGACACCATGGGCAAGGGTTCTAGACCTTAGGCCTTTTTGTTTCGGTAATAGGGTTTGGGGTAGATCTTGGCGAAAAAAGGCTTATCTGGCCCGTATTTCCTCAACCCCGCCCATGTAGGGACGTAATACCTCCGGAATTTTAATGGATCCATCAGGACGCTGGTAGTTCTCCATGATGGCAGCCACCGTACGTCCTATGGCCAGTCCAGATCCGTTCATGGTGTGGACAAATCGAGCCTTACCTCCACCTCTAGGACGGTACCGAATCCCGGCTCGCCGCGCCTGGAAATCCTCAAAATTGCTGCAGGATGAAATCTCCTTGTAGTCGTTATAACTCGGAAGCCAGACCTCAAGGTCATAGGTCTTGGCGGAGGCAAAACTCATGTCCCCCGTACACAGCAAGGTGCAGCGGTAGGGTAGCTGTAAAAGCTGAAGCACTTTTTCCGCATTGGCCACAAGTTTTTCTAGTTCCTCGTAGGAGGTCTCTGGTTCGACAAATTTAACCAGTTCAACCTTATTGAATTGGTGGACCCGGATCAATCCCCGGGTATCACGGCCGTGGGCCCCGGCTTCAGCCCGGAAGCAGGCACTATAGGCCGTATAATAGATGGGAAGCACCTCCCCCGGGATAATCTCCTCCCGGAAGATATTGGTCACCGGTACCTCGGCAGTTGGAATCAGGTAGTAGCCGTTGTTGGCCACCCTAAACATGTCCTCTTCCAGTTTGGGAAGCTGCCCGGTTCCCACCATACATTCAGGTGTGACCATGAACGGTGGAAAGATTTCAGTGTACCCGTGTTCGGTGGTGTGAAGGTCCAGCATGAAATTGATCAAGGCCCGTTCCAGCCTGGCTCCCACTCCCTTGTAGAGGGGAAACCTGGCCCCCGAAAGCTTGGCTGCCCTTTTAAAGTCTAGGATATCCAGTTTGGCGCCGAGTTCCCAGTGGGCCTTTGGTTCAAAATCCAACTGGCGTGGCTCTCCCCAGGACCTGACCACCTGGTTGTCCTTTTCGTCAGTCCCAACCGGAACCGATTCGTGGGGCAGGTTGGGGATCTGGAGGGTAATCCGCGCCATCTCCTCTTCAATTTCCCTGATTTCATTGTCCATGTCCTTAATCTGGTCGGAAACAGCCCGCATTCGTTCGATCTCGTCCGCGGCATCCTCCTTGTTTTTCTTGAGCCTGGCGATTTCTTCCGAAACCCGGTTGCGCTCGTGCTTGAGCCCCTCTGCTTCCCGTAACTTCTCACGACGCCTGGAGTCAAGCTCCAGCAACCGGTCCAGGTCCACTTCCTCCCCCTTCCGCTCAAGCCCATCCTTAACAATCTCAGGGTTTTCCCGGATGAACCTGATGTCGAGCACTACCATCCCTCCCTGTTTCTGTCCTGTCCCGGCACCTGGGCCTCAGCCTTTTCTCCCACCGTCACGTTCCCCGAAGGTTCTCCTCAGGTTCACCCGGTAGGGGGGATAGATGATCCCGCGCTCGGTCACAATTCCGGTTACATACCGGTGTGGCGTGAGATCAAAGGCCGGATTGGCTACCTCTATACCCTCAGGAGCCACCTGGACCCCCCTGATATGGGTAACCTCCTCGGCCTCCCTTTCCTCGATGGTGATGTCCTCGCCGGAGCTCATGGCCAGGTCGACAGTAGAACCGGGGGCAACCACGTAAAAGGGAATACCGTGCGCGGCGGCCAGAACGGCGAGTCCGTAGGTACCGATCTTATTGGCCACATCACCGTTTGCTGCAATCCTGTCTGCGCCAACCAGGACGATATCTATGGCACCCTGCTGCATAAAGAACCCTGCCATACTGTCGGTGATCAGGGTGGCAGGGATGTTCTCCTCCCTTAGTTCCCAGGCCGTGAGTCGTGCTCCCTGTAACAGAGGGCGGGTTTCGTCCACAAAAACCCGGATCTTTTTACCCGCTTCGTGGGCCGCCCTGATTACGCCCAGCGCCGTGCCGTAACCGGCTGTTGCCAGGGCCCCTGCGTTGCAGTGGGTCAGGATCCCGGCCCCGTCTTCAATGAGAGCCTGGCCGTAGGCACCCATGCGGCGGTTGGCTGCCAAATCTTCGGCGGCAATAAGTTCAGCTTCTTCCCTCAAGGAAGCAACAAGGCTGTCCACCCCCTGCCCGGTACCTGACCGGGCCTTGTCCAGCATCCGGTCGATGGCCCAAAAGAGGTTCACAGCAGTGGGCCGCGTGCCGCGGAGAGTACCAGCTGCCTCCTCTAGGGCAGAAATGATCCCCTGGGCATCCCTTCCTTCCTTGTGTGCCTCCCGGGCCGCCAAGACCAACCCAAAGGCAGCAGCTACCCCGATGGCCGGGGCCCCACGGATGGTCATCTCGCGAATCGCTGAAGCCACCTCGCGGTAGCTGCAGCATTCCACGTAAACCCGTTCAAGGGGCAGCCGTCTCTGGTCGATCATTGTCACGACATCACCAGAAAGAGAGACTGTTTCCATGAGAACACTCCTTCCTGGCCTTATTCTCATAAACCAGGGCCTTTGTTTCCTCCCCTGCCAACCCAAAGGCTTGTCCGTCGGAGAGCTGAGCTAGCCTCCCCGCCCAATTCTTACGGTTTCGCCACAAGCACAGTCTCTTTCCGCTGGGGTGGCCTGAATCATCTCAAAGAGCAGGCGACGGAGTTTCTCGTTGTTGGCTTTAAAAACCCTGAGGACTTCTTCATGGGTAACCGGCTTGATCTCATCCCTTCCCTCGAGACCGACATCATAATCGGTTATCAGGGCAATATTTACATAGCACATGTCCAGCTCCCTGGCCAAGACACACTCAGGGTACTGCGTCATATTGATGACTTCCCACCCCATACTTGAGAACCAACGACTCTCGGCCCGCGTCGAGAACCTAGGTCCTTGGATCACCACCACTGTTCCCTTTTCATGGGTGGGAATCTCCAGGGCCCTGGCTTTCTCGATGGCTAGTTTCCGAAGCTCGGGGCAGTACGGGTCAGCAGTACTGATATGGGTAGTAATGGGTCCGTCGTAGAAAGTATCCTCCCGGCCGCTGGTACGGTCTACAAACTGGTCGCAGATGACAAAATCTCCGGGTTTCACATGGGGTTGTAGGCTGCCGGCAGCACAGGGGCCGATGACCCTTTCCACGCCCAGCTCCTTCATGGCGTAAAGGTTGGCCCGGTACGGGATCATGTGGGGAGGATACTGGTGTTCCTTTCCATGCCTGGGCAGGAAGGCTACCCGTTTGTTCCCTACACGGGCTAGGGCAATCCGGTCACTGGGCATCCCGTACGGGGTTTCAACCCATACCTCTTCAACATCTTGTAAGAAGTCATAGAAACCAGAACCGCCGAAGACTCCAATATCTGCACGCTTAGCCACCTTTTCTCAACCCTCCCCTTTGATCAAGTTCTAGTTGTTCCCTCGAAATCTCCTTTACGCGCTCATTTCCGGCTCTTCATCCACCAGGAGCGTGGTTTCGTTCTTTCCAACCAGATGTTTGGGCAAACGGATTTGACACGAATGGAGAATACCGTCAACAGCATTAATCTTCTCTAGGATCTCCCCTTGAACGTACTCATCCACCAGCAGAAGCATCACAGCTTCACCTCCAAGGCGACGCCGCCCCACCTGCATGGCAGCAATGTTCACCTGCTCCTGTCCCAGAATAGTCCCAACCTGGCCGATGATTCCTGGTTTGTCGATGTGGTGGGCCAGAAGCATGAACTCTGAAGGGTGAAGGTCAACACGGTACCCGTCTACCGAAATGATGCAGGGACCGTCACCGGCCCGCACCATACCGGTCACCTCTCTTTCCGAGTTCTCGGTCACGGCCTTGAGGATCACCCGGTTGGAAAGACCGTGGCTGTCGTGGCTGACACTTTCAGTAACCTTAATCGCCCTCCTGCGGGCCACCACAGGAGCGTTAACCAGGTTGACCTCCTCGGTCAAGATATCACAAAGCAACCCTTTGAGGAGGGCATTGGTGATAAGACCGGTGGGAAGGGTGGCCGCTTCTCCCTCATACACGACCTCCACGGACTTCAGCCGGCCTGGGAAAGCCTGGGCGTAGACCCTGCCGAGAATCTCGGCCAAGGCCAGGTACGGCTCGGCGGTTTTCCATTCATCGGGCAGGAAAGAAGGAAGGTTGACTGCATTGCGGACCGGTTTCCCCTTCAAAGCAGCAAGGACCTGCTCGGCAATGGTTACCGCATTGTGGTCCTGGGCCTCGAAGGTCGACGCCCCCAGGTGGGGGGTGGCAACCACATGATCCAGGTTGAAGAGGGGGTTGTCGCCTGCCGGTTCGGTAGCGAAAACATCCAGTGCGGCACCGGCCACTTTACCACTCTCAAGGGCACGTAGGAGGGCCTCCTCATCGATAATCCCTCCCCGAGCACAGTTCACCAGCCGCACTCCATCCTTCATTTTGTTGATTGCCTCTGCTCCAATCATCCCCTTGGTCTCCCGGTTCAAGGGTGTGTGGATGCTAATGACATCCGACTCCCGGAGGAGCTCCTCTAGCCCAACCAGTTCTATGCCTTCTTTTTCGGTTTTCTGAGCCGAAGCATAAGGGTCATAAGCCAAGATCTTCATTCCAAAGGCCCGGGCCCGTCTTGCCACCTCTGTTCCAATCCGGCCGATCCCAATCAATCCAAGGGTTTTTCCGTAAAGCTCAACCCCCATGTGCTCCTTGCGTTCCCACCGGCCCTGACGCAGGGCCCAGTGGGCCTGGGGAATATTGCGGGCTAAAGCCAGCATCAAGCCCATTGTGTGCTCAGCCGCGGCAATGGTATTGCCGTCTGGAACATTGAGCACCACGACCCCTTTCCGGGTCGCTTCATCGACATCGATATTGTTGACACCTACGCCGGCCCTCCCGATGGCCTTCAATTTGCGGCCAGCACGGATTACTTCTGCCGTGACCTGAGTGCTGCTGCGGACAATGAGCCCTTCGTAGTCACTGATGCGTTCACTTAATTCAGCGGGAGTCAGACCGGTGATTACGTCTACCTCCACCTCGGTCTGGAGCTTATCGAGCCCCGATTGAGCAATCCGGTCAGCAACCAGGACCTTCATTTTTCTTTCCCCCTCCTTTTCAAGACCTCACCGGCCGCCTTAACAGCAGCCCCGGCCTCGTGGTCATGGCCGAGATCCAACAGGCAAAGGTCCAGGGCGTTGAGAACATTGATGATATCATTAGGGAAGACATAACCCAGGTGGCCAATGCGGAAAACCTCACCGGCTAGCTTTTTCTGGCCCCCAGCAACAACCACTCCGTAAACGGCTTCCAGGCACCGGCGCAGGTCCTTAACGTTAATCCCGGCCGGGCTTCGGACCGCCGTGATGGTGTTGGAGGCCACAGCATCCCCGGCGAGGAGGTCCAGCCCCAATGCCCGGGCCCCGGTCCTGACCATCTCAGCCATCAAGGCATGGCGCTCGAAGATCTGCTTCAACCCTTCTTCCCGGATCATGGTCAAGGCCTCCCGCAGGGCAAACCAGAGGGTCACGGCCGGGGTGTAAGGGGTCTGCTTTTTTTCAGTTAACTTTCTGTAGGCTTCCCAATTCCAGTAGTAACTACAGCATCCGTTTTCTCGAACTACCTCCCAGGCCCTCTGGCTTACACTCACCAGGGCTAACCCCGGCGGGACCATGAGGGCTTTTTGCGAACCGGTAACCACCACGTCTATACCCCACGCATCGGTTTTGAGGTCGATGGCCCCGAGAGAACTTACAGCATCAACCACAAGGATCGCCGGGTGCTCCTGGACCACCTGGGTAACCCTTTCCAGGTCCAGGGTGACCCCGGTTGAAGTTTCATTATGCGTGACAAATACCGCCTTGATTTCATGATCCTTGTCCGCAGCCAGTTTTTCTTGAATCTGTTCCGGTTTTACGGCCTCTCCCCATGGCGCCTCGACCACCAACGGCTCAACCCTGTAGCCGGTGGCAATATCGACAAACCGCTGCCCAAAAACCCCCATCACGGCAAAGAGGGCCTTGTCACCCGGGCTGAGGAGATTGACCACGGCGGATTCCATGCCACCCGAGCCGGCGGCCGGCAGAATAACCAGGTCATTGTTGGTTTGAAAAACATCCTTCAATCCTGCTTCAACCTCTGTGAAAAGGGTTGAAAAATCAACCCCCCGGTGATTGATCATCGGGGTCCCCATCGCCCTTAGCACCCGGGGTGGAACCGGGGTGGGTCCGGGAAGCATCAAGGTTTTCTCCTGCACTACTCTCTCCCCCTGTCATTTCTCTTCCTTACTTAGTTTCTTCTCTTTTTCCACCGCCTGAAAAGACCCCTTTAACTAAAACACCCCTCGCCACCGACCATCAACAACTGAAGTCGGGACGAGAGGCTGTCAACCTAACAACAACAGAAGCTCCCGCGTTGCCACCCCACTTGACCACCTCCAGAAGGAGGCAGCCCCCTCAAAAAGCTGTAACGGGCGGACCCGGTTGCGGCTTAACCGGCGACTTGAGCCGTTTTCACCGACTGCTCGGAGGTGGATTCGACGGGGGCAGCACCGGTTCACACCTGCCACCGGTTCTCTGGATCAATAACCCCTCCCACGCCTACTATTCCTCTTCATGGCACTGACCCTATTGGATTTGGTGTCTATTATAACTGAATTCTACCAGGAACGCAAGGTCCCAGGGACACCTGGTGTACCGTCACGCCGAACACATCTCCAGGAAGAGTTTATGGATCCTTAGATCATCCACCAGCTCCGGGTGGAAAGCACTGGCCATCAGGTGGCCCTGGCGCGCGAAAACAATCCGGTCGCCGACCCGGGCCAGAACCTCCACTCCTGCTCCTACGGAATCAATATGGGGGGCCCGGATAAACACGGCGCGGAACGGCCTTTCCCCCAACACAGGTACGGAAAGGTCTGTTTCGAAGCTTTCCCGCTGGCGCCCGAAGGAATTCCTCACGGCCCTAACCTTCATCAGCCGCAGGTGCGGTTGTTCATGGCCGGCAATCTCTTCGGCCAGGAGAATCAGCCCGGCGCAGGTCCCAAAAACCGGTAAACCGTCTGCGGCTTTTTCCTTGATGACCTGGTCTAGTCCATACTCCACCATTAACCTGCCGATGGTGGTGCTTTCACCCCCGGGGATGATCAAGCCGTCGACCTCATGTAGTTCAGCGGTAGTCTTAACCGGGACGGCCCTGGCTCCACAGCGGGTCACAGCGTCAATGTGTTCAGTTACAGCTCCTTGAAGTGCAAGGACCCCGATTCTCAATCCTGCTTCCTCCCATCACCAGCCGCGCAGCTGCATCCGCTCCTCTTCCTTGAGGGTCGTCACATCCAGCCCTGCCATGGGTTCTCCCAGGCCCCTCGAGACCTCAGCCAGAACCTCGGGGTCGTTAAAGTGCGTCGTCGCCCGTACGACTGCCCTGGCCCGCGCCTCGGGGTTCTCGGACTTGAAAATACCCGAGCCAACAAAGATCCCGTCCGCCCCCAGCTGCATCATTAACGCCGCGTCAGCCGGGGTGGCAATCCCACCGGCAGAGAAGTTGACAACCGGAAGCCGCCCGGCCTTCTTCACCTGCAGCACCAGTTCGTAGGGGGCACCCATTTCCTTGGCGATGGTCGCCAGCTCGTCTTCCGGTGCGTTAACCACCCGGCGGATCTCAGTCATCATGGTCCGCATGTGACGCACGGCTTCAACCACGTTACCGGTCCCGGGCTCACCCTTGGTCCTGATCATCGCCGCCCCTTCAGCAATCCGCCGCAGGGCCTCACCCAGGTTTCGAGCCCCACAAACAAAGGGGACCTTGAAGGCATCCTTGTTGATATGGTACATTTCGTCAGCAGGGGTTAAAACCTCGCTCTCGTCAATATAGTCAACCCCAAGGGCCTCCAGGATTTGAGCCTCGGCAAAATGCCCGATCCGGACCTTGGCCATCACCGGAATGGTAACTGCTTCCATGATCTCCTCGATGACCTTCGGGTCTGCCATCCGGGCCACTCCACCAGCCGCCCGGATATCAGCCGGCACCCTCTCCAGGGCCATAACTGCCACCGCTCCGGCCTTCTCAGCGATAACTGCCTGCTCGGGCGTGGTCACATCCATGATTACCCCGCCCTTGAGCATTTCGGCCAATCCCTTCTTAACCCGAAAAGTGCCCTGTTCAACCATAGCTCACCCTCCCCCTAGTTGCGCTAGTCAATCAAGAACCCCCAAGAACCAAAAAAGCCATAAAGAAAAAACAAGCCTGCTCCCCGTGCTATGGATTGTACAGGATCCTTATGCCCCAAAAAGTTGGCTTTCCTGGTACGGATCCACAACGTTACAGATATAGTAGCACTCTCCTTCAGCCTTTGTCAACTTGGCGCCAGGGGCAGATCCTCCTCTTCTTTCCAGCTCGCGTGAGAGCCTGTTTCCACAGGGGTTCAAGGACTTCAATCCTCACCCTTGATGACCGCCAGGGGTTGAAGCCTGGCCACCTTGCGCGTCAGACCGATATCAGCCAGGGTGTCCACCACCTGCTCAATGGGCTTATAGGCATCTGGGGCCTCATCCAGGAGTTTGCGGTGGCCCCGTCCACTGTGAAGGATACCCTCCATGCTCCTGGCAAAGTCCTCCCCGGTTAACCGCTTTCTGGCTTCCTGCCTGGACATGACCCGGCCTGCCCCGTGGTTGACCGAAAAGAAGGTCTCCCGGGTCAACCCGGTGCCCACCACAACAAAGGAGGGGCTACCCATGCTCCCCGGAACAATGGCTGGATGTCCAGACGCCCGGTATTTCCGGGGGTTGGCCTCAAGCCCCGGGGGTAGTGCCCGGGTCGCGCCCTTCCGATGCACCAAGAGGCTCCGCTGGTGAAAATCCTCAAACTTGGCAATATTATGGGCC
>SESX01000056.1 GCA_004367365.1 Candidatus Acetocimmeria pyornia | reverse complement strand
TCACCCTTGCTCATAGACAAGACAGAAGCCATCCTCTGCTTGTCCTTCTCAGGTACTTTTCCGTATCGCTGCCGGGACTCGTAGAACCCCTGGAAATAGCTTACAACATCGTCTAGGGCAACACCTTCAAAGGGTGGACAGAGGTCAAGCATTGCCAGTATCGTGACCATCATGTAGGAGGCTTGCCCCTGTCTGAATTTCTGGTCAAAATCTCGAAGGATGGACATCTTTCTGTCCTCTTAACTCAATCTTTCACTCACCTGCTCTATATCGATTTATTTCTAAATAAACCCTCTTCTTCCTGCTCATAAAACCTCAACTTCTTGTCAGCACTGGCTGACCGAACCTGAAGTGCTCATCTGCAAAACCAACAGTATAGCACTTCTCTGCCCCTCTGGATCTTCTTCGGACCCTGACCAGGCTCTGTTCATACAGTATACCGCTTGAGCCATTCAAAAAACCTTTGACTAGGAGGAACAACCGAGAAGAAAAGGGAGGAAGGTATCGGGTCTAGGACTTGCCAAGACATGAGATTTTCATCGGAAAGTTGAGCTCTCCTCAGGGGGCCACTACGTCATAGGGCCCCCTGCTGCTCGTCCGTGGTTCTAGGCAGAAAGGAAGGCTTAGGTAAGAAGCGAACCCTTTTTCCGGCGCATCAGGAACAGGACCACTGCTCCAAGCCCGATACCCAGGCTGGCCCACTGGGCGATGCTTAAACCGTAAGCCATCTGGCTGTTACGGAAGAATTCGATGAAGAACCGGTACACAGAGTACAGGATGGCGTAAGTGAGAAAAAGGGACCCGTCTACCTGGACCCTTTCTCGCCCTTTCCAGAGAAGGAAAAAGAAAAGATAGTTGGTAAGTGACGCGTAAACCTGTACCGGGTGTCTCGGGATCCCATCGATGTTCACGGCCCAGGCTACCTGGGTTGGAACCCCAAAAATATCACACCCAACCCGGGCAATGGCGTACCCCAGGGCTAAGGATGGGGTAAAGGTATCTGCCAGTTTCCAGAAATTCAGCCGGTACCTTCGGGTGTGCCACACTGCAACCAGAACCGCACCCAATACGCTCCCATGAAAGGAAAGACCCCCGTCGAAGACCATGAGCACCCGCAGGGGGTTGGTAAGGTAATAGTCCAGGTTGAAGGCGACGTAAACCAACCTGGCCCCTAAAAGACCGGCCACAACCATGTATAGGATCAGGTCCAGGACCTTCTCCTCGTCAAGACCCTTACGCCGTGCCTCCTTGAGCCCAAAATACATCCCGACCGCAATAGCGAGGCCGATCATCATACCGTAAAGGTAAACTGGAACTGTTCCCAGATAGAATACTCGTGGCGCCGACACGCCCTCCACCTCCGGTCTTGGGTTGAGGTGCCAACAGGCCCTCTTTGATTCTTTGCTGGCGCCGCCCCCTAGGCCCGTCTTGCTCATTCTCCTGCCTGTTGGCCTCTCGGCTCTACCGTTCATCCTCCACAGGCAGGAAGGTTACGATTTCCGCACCCCGGCATTCCAGTGTCTCAACCCATACATTACCTACGTAGGGCATCGCAAAGATACAAATCTGGAAGGTGTAAAACAAGGTGTGTAACGAAAACTCAGGTTGTATACTCCAAACTTTTATCTAGGTCAAAAGGTATGGATCACCTCAGCCACAATGTCCGCGTCCCGGGAGGAAGAAACAGCCACCCAGAAGAGTTCTTTACCGCGTGCAAAGAAATAGTGGTTCATTCCAATCCCGGAACTACTGTAGATAACCTGGTTCCTGACCTGAAAGGCTTGGGGCGGGGTGAAATTCTCGGTATCCTGCATTTTCTCAACCATTTTGCTCAACAATTCTTCTGCTTCCCGGGCGGTCCCAGATACCGTAACCCAGAGAACCACTTTTTCCTGCCCACCGGCATAGGTGACAACATAGGCATCTTTGACAGGGATCGAAAGTCCGTGAAGCTGGTCGACCTGGCGCCTGGCCTCCTCCCCTGTGACTAATTGAACCTGTTCCAGGCCTGCCAGTTGTTCAGGTATCGCACCGGATTGGACAGGCCCAGGTCCGGAATTAGGAGTTCCCGGGCCCCCTCCCGATAGGGCCCAGTAGGCAAAGGCGCCGATGAAAATCACGGCTACGGTGGCCAGGAGAATCCGTCCTTCCCTCAAGTAGTTTCCTCCCTTCGCTTTAGGTCGCACCAGCTACTCGCTACTCCTGCTCCTTTTCCTCAACCACGCGGCGCAGTGTTTCCAGTTCCTCGGCAAGTTTTTTCTGGCGGTTACCCATGAAAAGAATGTAGGCAAAGATCAGCACCCAGACCAAGGAATAACCCGCGAAAAGAAACGTCAAAACCTGAGAATTCATCTGGCTCACCTCCTGCTAAAGCCCTGCCCTTGTCCGGAGGCGGTCCCTGAGACGGGAAACCTCGCGGCCGGTTGTTTCGATGGCCACCCTCTGGGAAAGAAGGTAGAAATAGAGAAGGGTGAAGGCCGCCACGCTCACCAGCAGTGTAATTACCATCTCTGGTTCCATGTTGATACCAGTAGCATCAATGACCTTAGGGTGAATGGTCCGCCACCAGTGGATAGAGAGAAAAACAATAGGGACATCAACAAACCCAATAATCCCAAAAACAGCGGCAAACCGCGCCCGGTTTTCTCCCTCGGCGGAGGAGCGAATCACCAGGTAGGCCACGTAAATAAACCATAGAATAAGGGTTGTCGTCAACCGGGGGTCCCACGTCCACCAGTGACCCCAGTAAGCCTTTCCCCAGATGGGGCCGGTAACAAGGACAATGGTAGTGAAGATAACCCCAATTTCTGCCGAGGAAAGGGCAATAACATCCCACCGGGTGCTTCTTGTCTTGAGGTAAAGAAGGCTCATGATAAAGACCACAAAGAACGCGAAAAAGGCGTTCCAGGCTGCCCCCACGTGGAAATAAAAGAGTCTCTGGATGTCGCCCATCTGCCGTTCCGTTGGAGCATAGATAAAGATCATATAGAGGGCCGCCACCATGACGACAAAGAGGACCCAGCCCCAAAATCGTGACGGCCCGACGGGCCGAATTGAGCCAGTCATTTTTTACACCTCCAGCAGGTATTCAAAAAGGAGAAAGGGTACCACCAGGAAGATAACGTCATAGGCAACCAGGACCTTCACCCAGAGCAAGGTTGCCGCGCTCCAGGACGCCCCGGCAAAAATGGAAGCTGTCGCTTGAACAACAGCAATGACCACCGGAATGATAATCGGGAACAGGATAATAGGTAAAAGGATTTCGCTGGTCCTGGTGTTAGTGGCCAAAGCCGAAAGAAAAGTCCCAACAGCCACAAAACCAAAGGTCCCCAGGAGAAAAATCAGCCCCAGGGCTACCAGCGAACCACGGACCGAATAATCGAAGAAGACGATGAAGACAGGCAGGGTTACCAGCTCCACCACCAGCATGAAAAGGGAGTTTCCCAGCACCTTGCCGAAGTAGATGGCACTCCGGTCCACTGGGGCCAGCATCAGACCGGCGAGGCAGTCGTTTTCCCTTTCCCGGGCAAAAGACCTGTTCAGGCCGAGAACCCCGGCGAAGAAAAACCCCACCCAGATGATGCCGGGGAAAATCCGTTTCGTTTCAGTGGGGGTAGGGTTAAAGGCAAAGCTAAAGATGACCAACACCAGCAAGGCAAAAATGAGCATGGAGGTCATCGTTTCTTTGGTTCTGAACTCGGACCGGATATCCTTCCACGTGATATACCAAACCTTTTTCAAAAAAGGCATTACCTGTCCCCTTCCACCGCCCGGCGGTAAAGTTCCTTGAGGAGGGTAAGGTCAAGCTCTTGGACCGGACCCAGGTATACCATCCGGCCGCGATTGAGGATCATAACCAGGTCACTCAGGGCCAGGGCCTGCTCAAAATTGTGGGTAACCATCACCACCGTCCGGCTCCTGGTCTTAAAGCGGCCTAAAACTGAACTGAGGATCTCGGTTGCCTGCTGATCCAGACCTGTAAAGGGCTCATCCAGAAAAAGTGCCTCTGGATCGTGGATGATTGCCCGCGCAATGGATAACCTCTGGACCATGCCCCGGGAAAAGTTACCCACGGGTTCCCGGGCAAAAAGTTCCAGGCCTACCTGGCCCAGGATCTCGGGGATACGGCGGTCGAGGTCCCCAACATCGTACATCCGCCCGTAAAAATAGAGGTTTTCCCAGGCGCTCAGGCTCTCATAGAGGAATGGCCGGTGCGAAATCACCCCTATCCTGGACCGCACCTGGATACTGTCTTCATGCAGGTTGCGACCGTTGAATTCCACCACACCTGAAGTAGGGGGTACCAAACCACTCAGGATCTTCAGAAGGGTGGTTTTCCCGGCACCGTTAGGTCCCAAGATGGTCAAGAAAGTCCCCTGGTCCAGGTTCAGGTCAATCTTCTCCACGATCACCCGGTTGCCTATTTTCTTGCTGATACCCTGGGCCCTGATAATTCGGGTTCACCCTTCCCTCTCTTTAAGTTCCTTCATCACGGCAACCAGTTCCTGCTTGTACTTGTTCCGCAGTGATAGGTATGGTTCTTTCTCCAGTTCACCTGCATCGTACTTCCGGTCGAGGTCTGCCAGCTGGTGCAAAAGCCTGTCCTTTTCCCGGGTAAGGTCTTCCGTATCTCTCTCGCTCAACCCCTCTGTGCCCTGACCTTCGTCTGCTGAGGAAACCTGCTCTCCCTTACGTCTTACTAGCCTCACACCAACCCACACCAAGGCGGCCAGGACCAATCCCATGGCCACAATCCCGGGTGTACCCCAGTGCCCCGGTGTACCGGTGAGACGCATCCAGACCCTGACATTGGCATTACCCCTGTGAAAGCCCTGGTTCAGAAGGGGTTGGGACAGTTCCCGGTCACCGCTACCGGCAACCTGGCCCTCAGAATCAGCCGCAGGTGGGGTTTCTGTGGCGGTAGTTCCACCCGGCATAAGTTCGGCCAGTGGCTTCAGATCAAACCCGAAGTTGCCTCCGGCCTCGATTGGGCCGTGCTGGTAGGCATAAAATTTCCTGCCGCCCATGTCCACTACTCCGGTAAACTCGAAACCGCTTCCGGTAAGACCGAGTCCAGTATCACCTTCTATGAGAACCAAGATGCTGTGGGTATTGAATCCGACCTTCCTCGAGAATTCCTGGGGAAAGTCCCCTAGGGGAAGAAGGTAGGAGAACTTCACCTGGAGAATACCACCCGGTCCAGGCTCCAGGCGGCCGGAGAACTGTCCATCACCCTCTGCGAAGGTCTCTCCTTCCAACCCCTCCAGGAGGGAAAAATCAGAGTAACCTTCAGGGAGACTAATCGTGATCTTGTCCGGGATGTTAGGGGTGGTTGAAAACCGGACAACCTCCAAAATGTCAATGACCCCCGGTTCTTTCAAACGGAGCCTCAGGTGGTCGATTTCAATCTCAAGGTTCTCTGTCGGAACAGCATCAACCTGGGAACTACCCCATAACAGCGAGATCAAAAGGAGGAAAACAAGTCCTAAGGTGCGCCAACCATTCATGGTTTCTTCACCATCCCGGGTTAGACGTTAGCAATTTCATGTCCGCAGCGGTGGCAAAATCCTTGTCCTTCTTCGATAAGACTGGTGCCGCAAGCCGGGCACGATCCTGGCGCGTCCTCCGGGACCTTGCCGCCCTCACCCACACCTGTACCGGATTCTGCCCTTCCGCTCCTGCCCGCCAAGGCTGCTACTTCACGTTCAATCTCCTCTTCAATTTCCGCGTCCAGTTCCCGGCCGTGCATAGTGACGGGCCTTTCGTCTTCGTCCTGCAGGAAGGTTATCGCTTCACTGGTCAAGGCCTCTTTCAATGCCCGGTAGTCTTCTGCGGAAATCTTGTGCATGCGGTAATCATACTCGAGCTCGCTGAGGGCGGTGAGGACATTCTCCTTTTCCACCAGGGCCTCCTCCATACTCTCATCGGTAGGGTCCTCAGCCAGGTCTTCCTCTTCCACGGGCCGGAGAAGGGGATACCCAATCAGCCCAAGCACCAACAAAAGGAGGGCTATGCCCGCCACCAGGGTCACAGGTAATACCTCCATTCTAAAAATACTTCTTAAGTTCCTCTTCAATTTTTTTCTCGTATCTTACCCTGTCCTCCGGGCGGAGGGAATCTCCCGTACCGTCTTTCTTCCGGTAGCGGTCCCTGTTGTAGCTCTTCACCCACCGTTTCAAAAGTAAATACAAAAGGCCCCCGCCTGCCGCCAGGCTGAGAAACGGCGTTACCCAAACCGTCCAGTGGAAACCGCTTTTCGGAGGGGCAGCCAGTACCTTGGTGCCGTAGATATCAACGTAGCTGGCGATGACTTCTTTCACCGACATCCCCTGGTCCAGCTTCCCGGCAATATCCACCCGGGCGTTTTCCGCCCACTCACACTGGCAATCAACCACCACCATGGTACAACCGCACTGGCAGATGAGGTTTGATTCAACCTCTTTCCGCAGTTCCATGCTGGCAGCATATGCCGGAAGCGTGACGATCAATAAGGCCAAGAGCACACCAAGGGCAAGCAGGAGACGCTGGACGTTGCGGTTACTCACCTTTTCATCCCTCCCGCGGTTACCGGGGCTTTCAGCCGACGGCCCGGCCACATGGCAAAAAGGGTACCCAGGATCAGGACGTACTCACCGAGCCAGAACCAGGCCACCAGTGGATTTACAAAGACCTTAAAGGTGACTGGATCCTGGGACGGCCGGCCCTCCAGGACTGCGCGGTAGTCCCGCTCAGAAAAGCCAGCCAGGATGACGAATAAGTCTTCCCGGAGCCCGCCTTTCACACCCACCTCGGTGATCAGGCTCTCAGCGTTATGGTGTGCTTCTTTAGCCGTCCGCAGGCGCCCGAGTGCCTGGTCCCCTTTTGAAACAACCAGGTCGGTGTAGATAACGGCTTTATGGGGCTCAATGGTGGCCTTCAGGCCCTCATCGAAGGTCAGGGTATAATCACCCACCTGCATGCTTTCACCCTTGTCAAGGGAGGCCGTTCCCTCCACTTTATAGACACTGGAACCGGTAATTCCTACCACCATCATCACCACCGCCAGGTGCACCAGGTAGCCGCCGTAACGGCGCCGGTTCCTGGTAAACAACCTCCCGAAAGCCGTCAGGAGCCCTTCGCCTGTCATCTTCCTCCGGACCCTGACCCCATGGTATACCTCAAGGATGATGGTGAAGACAACAAAGGCGGAAACCGTATAGGACACCAAGGCCGCAAGATGCCGGATTCCATATAGATAGGCAGCCACAGCAAAAATTACTGTCGCGATGAAAGGAACCAGGAAGTTGACAACCAGGTTGCGCAAGGTTGCCCGCTTCCAGGCTATCAGGGGGCAGACACCAATCAGGGCCACGAGGACGATGCCGATGGGAACGTTCACCGTGTTGAAGAAAGGAGCCTGGACAGAAACCTTGTCCCCGGTCACCGCCTCCGAAATGAGCGGGTACATGGTGCCAAAAAACACGGCAAAGGCCGAGCCGACCAGAAGAAGGTTATTGAGCAGGAAACTGCTCTCCTTCGAAAGCACAGACTCAAACTGGTTCTGGTCCCGAAGCAGCGGAAGCCGGTCCAAAGCCAGAAACAGTGAAACTGCCAGGAGTGCTCCCATAAAGACCAGGAAATAAGTCCCCAGGTTTGAGTCCCCGAAAGCATGGACGGACTGGAGAATCCCGCTCCTGGTGAGGAAAGTACCAAAGATCGTGAGGAGGAAGGTAACAAGGATCAGCATAATGTTCCAGACCTTGAGCATACCTTTTCTTTCCTGGATCATCACCGAATGCAGGAAAGCCGTGCCGGTGAGCCACGGCAGCAGGGAGGCGTTTTCCACCGGGTCCCAGGCCCAGTACCCGCCCCACCCCAGTTCCACGTAGGCCCACTGGGCCCCGTAGATGATACCGATACTAAGGAAAAGCCATGCAAACAGGGTCCAACGCCGCGTGACCTTGATCCAGGCGTCACCCGTCTTACGCAGGATGAGAGCCGTCATGGCGTAGGCATAAGGGACGGTGAAACCAACGTAACCAATGTAAAGGGTGGTGGGGTGGATGATCATCCCGGGGTTCTGCAAAAGGGGGTTCAAACCGTAGCCATCGGCGTAATACTTGGCAGCCGGCTCAAAGGGGTTGGCCACGAAGTTGACAAGATAAGTAAAAAACAGGGCGACGATCATCAAGATCATCGATACATAAGGAAGCATCTCCTCTTCCTGGCCGCGCTTTGGCCTGGAATAGGCGACGATGGCCGCAATAACAGCCAACACCCACAACCAGAGCAGAAGGGAACCCGCATTGCCAGCCCAGAAGGCTGCTGCCTTGTAAACTGGTGGCAGGTAACTACTGGTATAATGGGCCACGTACTCCACACTGAAGTCACTGGTCAAAAGGAGGTAAACAAGGGAGCCCGAGGCCACCGTGGTCAGTACTGCCAGGGAGAGCACGCCTCCCCGGGCACTGGCCAGCAACCTCTTGTTATCGTTCTTAATACCAAGAATATAAGCGATGATGGAGTACAAGGTGACAAGCAAAGCAAAAAGAAGCGCCAGGTACCCAATCTCGGCCATTATTCTACCTCCTCTACTACTGGGGCTGTGGGGTCAGCCGGAATCGTTGCCTTCCTCCATTGCTTCATACTTGCTGGGGCACTGGACGAGAATGCTGTCGGCCTGGAATACCCCATCCTCTCGAAGGGTGCCTTCCAAAATGACTCCCTGCCCATCATCAAAGTTATCGGGGCGAACACCGTTGTGAACCACGGAAAGGGTCTTCCCGTTCTCCTGAACCTTGAACTTCAGAAGCACCTTTTCGGGGTCCCACTGGACACTATCTCCGATAACCTTGCCACTGACCCTCAGGGGGTCACCGTAGATAGAGTCACCCTTTGCCAAAACCTCCTCGATGGTCAGGTAATAAGCCGAAAACTGGCTGAACCCGCTCACCATGAGGTACCCCAGCGCGGCGAGGATCACGAGGACACCAAGGGTAATCTTGGTCTTCTTGCTCACGCCTTTGCCCCCTTTACACTAAAAGGTTTAACGCCGGGTTTCCCGCTCGATATCACGCACGATTTCCTTGTAGGTTTGTTCACTGATCTTTCCATCTAAGAGAAGTTTGCGGGCCTTTCTTTTCTCCTCTTCCAGACTATCTGCCCTTCCGGCAGCTTCCTTTTTCTTCCCGGCCTGGCTCCGCCGGGAGGAAACAGGATGGTCTACGCTGGCCCTATCCCTGGTTGTCTTTTTCTCCGAGCGTCTGCGTGCCGCCCGGTTCTCCTGACCAGATCCCTTCCCGGTCGTAGCCGTATAAAGGAAGTAACCAAAAGCCAGGCCCATAAAAAGGATTAGAGCGCCAACTGACCAATTCAGCCCAACGCCGGGCTCTTCAGAAACCTGATTGCCTGAGGCAGCTTGTCCCGCCTGAGTTCCCTCCACGCTGGGCCGGTTGTCCGATTTCTCGTAACTGAAACTTACCTTAACCGGCGTACCCGGCTCTGCCTGCCCCAGGTTGTATAAGTAGTAGGTAAAGCCCTGAGAATCCCTCTGGGTAAGTGAAGAAGTAAGTTCACTTACAAAACCCTCGGAACGCAAGGGCGGTCGAACGGCAACGGTAAGGTTTGAGACAGGTAAAACCGGGGTGAAGGTGTACTCTACCGTCCTGGTACTGCCGTCCAATTTGATAGGGTTATAATAAAGTTCTACGTAACCCCGGTAGGTTTCCCCGGGTTCCAGGACTTCTTTTTCTGCTGTCTGGCGGTCATCGATACTCCACCGTACCAGCTTGTAACCGTCCTTCTCTTCCACGGTTGGAAGCTGGCAAAAGTGTTGAACCTCTCCGCCAGCGTTCTCCACAAGCCAGCAAGTCTGGAAGAGTTCACTGTCAACCGGGATCGGAAAGACTATGTCTCCAGAGTACGGTGAAGACGAGGTATTCTTGAAGACCGCGTCATAGGTAACAAAAACATCCTGGGTATCATATTCCGGGCTCACCAGGATCTCCATGCTCTCAACCACCAGTCCCTCGCTACCTTGGGCGGAGGTAACCGAAGGTATGAGGCCTAGGAGCAATAACACGACAAGTCCGGTAATCAAGCTTTTGTTGAGCATTTTCAGCCCCCATTATCCAATTTGGGTTTCTAACTTCATTCTACGTGGCACTGCCGGCTTGCACCCGGCTGAGGTAACTATTCTCGGTTTCCAAAACTACTTGGCTGGCAGGAACCAATTTGACCAGACAAATCCACCTGCACGGGCTTGCGGTTCTGAGCGGTTATGAAACAACTTTATTATAATTGAAATACATTTTATTATAGTCATGGGCCGGGAGAAAAATCAAGGATAGTCTAACGACCAGCCCACCACAGAGAAGAAATTGTTACTTCCGTCACAATGCTACCCCAAAAGGCTTGAAGCCGAATTTACTCCGACCACGCCACCGTCCCTCTTATCGGTTCGCTCCCTTAATCTCAATTCCTGCCGGCCGTCCGTAACCTTTAAATTGCAAGGCTAGCAGGTCGAGAGAGGCCAGGAAACAGCAGTCACTTTTTCCTGGCCCTCTCCTTGACAATTTAGTCCACTACCTGGTAACCGGCATCGACCACGGCTTCCTTCAAATCCTGAAGGGAAACCTTGCTGGGATCGAAAGTAACATCCGCCTTCTTACCCTCGAGTTCCACAACCACATCTGTGACCCCATCCAGTTCTTTGAGGGCCTTGGTGACCGACATCCGGCAGTGGTTGCAGGTCATGCCTTCCACCTTCAAGGTCGTCGTGGTCGTGGCTGCACCACTTGAACCACAGCAATGGCTCATCCTGACACCCCCTTCTTCAATCTCCCTAAGTTCAACCCAGAAGGAACCAGGGTTCTGGCCAAATCAGTTTGTGGTTGCCCTGAGCGCCACCGTGAGACACGGGCCAGTCATAACAGCAACCACAGGTGGTTTACCTGTCCGGAGCCTCATGGCAGTCCACGTTTTTTAGAATACCCGTGTGAACACCCTTGAAGTCAGGCGGGTGACACCCTACCCCCGTATACTACCAGGATAAATTATATGCCACCACCATGAGGCCTGTCAATGCATTATGCCAGCCCGGTGCGGTGCGGCATCTACACCCATGGACCGGTGATGACGGGTCAGGACGTATTAGGCAATAGATAGATTACATTGCCCAAATTAACCCCTTATATTGTCCCTGACGATCTTGATGGAGAGCAGACTATCTGATTATGTTTGCTCTCGGGGTGCGTAAACCGCGAAAACTATAGTGGGGGCTCCCCGTAGTTTTGCCCTCCGGTTTTGAAGGGTGGGTATGTCTCGACCCGCTAGAGCAACAATTTTTCCGTCCAGAACCGAAACCGGAGAGCAGCTACAAAACAACTGCCGGGGGCCCCCTCATCAACCGCCACAGGCCGTTTTTTAGGGGTGGTGGTGGTGAAACCGGTGGAAGACTGGCCTGGCGGTTGTCAGCAACATTTTTTTTAGATTGCCATGGGACGAAATCCCCTGAGCCGCAGCGAATTGGACAGCACCGAAACCGAGCTCATGGCCATGGCCGCGGCGGCAAAAATCGGGTTCAAAAGAACCCCGAAAAAGGGGTACAGGATACCAGCCGCAATGGGAATCCCGGCCGTGTTGTAGGCAAAGGCCCAGAAGAGGTTCTGCTTGATGGTCCGCATCGTCTGCCGGCTGAGCTCGATGGCAGTCACCACCCCACGCAGGTCACCCGTAATCAGTGTGATGTCGGAGGCTTCCATGGCCACATCGGTACCTGTTCCGATGGCAATACCGATATCGGCTTGGGCCAGGGCCGGCGCATCGTTGATACCGTCACCGACCATGGCCACCATCTTACCCTCATCCTGAAGTTTCTTGACCTCGTTGGCTTTATCTTCCGGTAATACCTCGGCCAGGATACGGTCTATACCCACCTGGCGGGCTATGGCCTCCGCGGTACGCCGGTTGTCCCCGGTGATCATCACGACCTCAAGCCCAAGGCGGTGCAGAGCCTCAACAGCCCTGGCCGAGTTTTCCTTGAGGGTATCGGCCACGGCTACCACACCGGCACCAATACCATCGATGGCGACAAAGATCGGGGTTTTACCTTCCTCTGACAACCGCCGGGCGTCATCTTCGAGGGGTTTGACATCAATGCCCTGGTCCTTCATCAGTTTGGTGTTCCCAATGAGGACCTGGTAGCCATCAACCCGGGCCGATATACCGTGGCCGGGAATGGCGTTAAATTCCTCGGGCTCAAGGAGGTCAAGCCCTTTTTCCCTGGCCCCCTTTACAACCGCCTCTCCCAGGGGGTGCTCTGAACCCCTTTCGGCACTAGCCGCCAGCCTCAGGACCTCTTCCTGACGGAAGTTGTTGACTGTGATCACGTCGGTTAGTTCGGGTTCACCCTTGGTGAGGGTCCCTGTTTTATCGAAGATAATAGCGTTAATGCGGTGGGCCATCTCAAGACTCTCGCCACCTTTGATCAAAACCCCGTTTTCCGCCCCTTTTCCGGTACCAACCATGATGGCCGTTGGGGTCGCCAGTCCCAGGGCACAGGGGCAAGCGATAATCAGAACCGCCACGGCGTTAAGCATGGCGTAGATAAAGGCCGGAGCCGGTCCAAAGAAATACCAGGTGGCAAAGGTCACGATAGAAACCCCGATTACCACCGGCACGAAGTAAGCGGAAATCACGTCGGCCAGCCGCTGAATCGGGGCCTTCGAGCCCTGGGCTTCTTCCACCATCTTCACGATTTGGGCGAGGACGGTGTCTTTACCGACTTTGGTCGCCTCAAACTTGAAGGTGCCAGTCTTGTTGATGGTTGCCCCGAATACCTCGTCACCGGCCTTTTTACCCACCGGTATACTTTCCCCGGTGAGCATGGACTCGTCGATGGTGGAGTACCCGTCCACAATGATGCCGTCCACGGGAACCTTTTCCCCCGGGCGTACCAGAACGATGTCCCCGATCTTCACCTCTTCGATGGGCACATCCACCTCTTCACCACCGCGGATGACACGGGCCGTCTTGGCCTGCAGACCCATCAGTTTCTTGATGGCCTCTGAGGTCTGGCCCTTAGCCCGGGCCTCCAGGAAACGGCCGAGCAGGACCAGGGTAATGATGGCGGCGGCGGTATCGAAGTAGACAGCGGTCTCAAACCCTTTTCCCAGGAAATAGTTCGGGAACAAGGTCATCGCCGCACTGTAAAGGTACGCAGCAGTGGTACCAGTGGCAATCAAGACGTTCATGTCGGCCGCTCCGTGGCGCAGGGCCGCATGGGTTCCCTTGTAAAATCTCCAGCCGGCAACAAACTGAACAGGTGTGGTCAGGAGCAAGAGAAGGTAGTAATTACCGAGAATTTCCGGAATCCATGGGAAAACAGGCTGGTAAGTACCAATAAAGATCGGGATGGTCAATACGGCACTGAAGAGGAGAGTGTTTCTCAGGGAACGTATCTCTCGAAGCCGGGCCGCCTTTTCCCTGTCTTCAGCCGCAGCCTCGGTCTCGACCTCAAGGGGTTCGTAACCCGCTTCCCGAATGGCCTCTTTCAACTGTCCGACACCAACGCGGGTAGGGTCATATTCTACTGTCGTCTTTTCGGTGGCAAAGTTGACCATCGCCGAGGTTACCCCCTCAACCCCCTGCAGAGCTCTCTCGACCTTTTGCACGCAGGATGCACAGGACATCCCACCGACCGGAATCGTAACCTTCTCCATCCCGGCCAAACTGGCTTCGTAACCAAGGTTCTTGATGGTCTCCAGGAATTTATCAACACTAGCAACTCCCGGGTGGAAGGAAACCGTAGCCCTCTCGCTGGCGAAGTTCACGTTGGCCTCTTCAACCCCATCAATCTTGGCAAGGCCCTTCTCGATCTTGGCCGCGCACGAAGCACAGCTCATCCCTCGAATCAGGACGTCAACCCTTTTCCGTGCTCCTCCCGTCTCTTGAGGGTAGACCCCAAATTCCTGCGTTTCACTGTAGTCTTTCTGCTCTTGTTCCTTGGGTATTACTACCGGTCGGCTCATCGAAAAAGACCTCCCCTTTTAATACCCTACCCAGGTATGCTACCCGGATTATACCATTCTCCCTTTCTCATGTCAATAGGTCAGACATTGTCGTTGGTATTCTCGATGTGTAGCGCTAAACTTACCTTTACAAGGGAGGCTGATCCGTTTCACACCTGCCTCTTGGAGCAGTGGTTCGTTGCCTGCACTGCCAAAGCCACGGTCAGTGGCTGTATCCCGGGGTGTCCGGCCAAAGGTTTCTTTGTCGCGCGGTCCAGGGCACCGCTTGGCAAGGACTCATCCGAAGGGTTGTCCTCGTAGACCTCACATCCTGTCATGATTGGCTCTTCGGCTTCTTGCAGGTCCACTTTGCACCAGAATTCGGTGGGTTCTTGAGGCTTTACCCTATTGAAATAGGACGCGCACCGGTATCAAACAAGCTGACGAGCCGGTTTGGTATCCTGTGGTTACCTTTGTGCACCACTTGGGTCTGCTTGATGATCCTTTCTGTCAGGTCAACGGTCTTTTCAAGTTTGGCTGCCATCCGGCGGGCCTTGGCGCAGCCCTTACG
>SESX01000055.1 GCA_004367365.1 Candidatus Acetocimmeria pyornia | reverse complement strand
TCAGTGTTTCTGGGTCGAACAAAACTTCTGTAACAATACTAACCGTCTGTGTTGCTCCGTCCCATTCTACCCTTGCACCGAGGGCTTCGCTGACAAATCTCAACGGCACCATCGTCCGTCCGGGCGGGATCAGTACCGCCTTGGTGTCAAATTCCACTACCTTACCATCTACGGTGGCCTTTGTTTTCCCCTATTTTGAGGAGAATAGTTTTCCCGTCCTGCTTTATTATCACCGTCTGTCTTACCTCGTCCCAGTCCACGCCTGCTCCCAGTGATTCGCTGACGAACCTTACCGGCACCAGGGTCCGATCATCCGAACGCCGCGACCGGCATCAAGAAAATTAGACACCAAACAAGCAACAGCAACACAACTCTCCTCAGCAGCATCCTTTCAGATCCCTCCTGTTGAGTTAAGTTGAGTGGTCTTACGGCTCAAACGCTGACTGAGCCTCCTAAATCCTGTATTACCAGCAAAAACCATACCAGAATCTTTTGAAAAAACAGTAATCTGCGTCCCTTGATATGACTGGCTTTGCAGAGCTATCTCAAAGCCAGGATGCATTTTATCATGCTGGGAGGCATTAAATTTCAGGAATCACACGCAAACGACATAAAGCGGCCAATGAGATTTTCCCAGTTTTTATGTGTGTGCTATAATGGTACTACAATGCCAGAAATTGGTGGGTAATGCCGAAAAGGGATGGTATCATGAAGTAAGATTCATTAGAAAGCATAATTCTCCAGGGACTGGTCGATTATTTGAAGACCTGTACCCGGGAGAAATACACTTGGTCCAGTTGTTTGGTTCCCAGGCGAGGGGCGATCCTCGGCAGGATTATTGATTGTAGTTAAAGACAGGTCTATCATTAAGAGGTCAGAGGTTCAGATCATGTGTTTGACGTTAACCTTATTATCCAGAAAAGCGTGCTACCCCCACATCAATCCAGACCTTGTGCTGAGCTAGCAATAGATCGAATACTCCAACCGTGCGCGTGGACTGCGCGTGCTCAGAGTCATGGAGAACATCCTGGATGATACGGGAAAACGACTTTTATCCCAAGAGGCAGACAACCGTTAACCTCTGGAAGCAAATGCGCCGCAACTTCGATGAAATCCAAAGAACGAAGGTAAAGCAACCCCAGGCACAATCGGGGAATTTGGATGGTCTGGATTGGCCCCCGAAATCGTGGGAGCTACCCAGTGTCGGAGGGCGATATCTACGCCCCCGCGCTCGATGCCGAGGTTTATCAGCCGATTGATCGAGACCGCCAGATCCGGACAGGTGGAAGCCGGGGATGCGGCCTTCCTGGCCCTTACTACCATCTACGGCCTACGGCCGGGTGGAGATGACCACACTGGGACCGGGGGACCGCGCCCTAGACCGCCGCCTCCTCTACGTAAAGACAGCCACACACTGGCGGGAACGGTGGCACCTGATCCCGAAGGCGATCATCCCTTACCTGAAAGCCGGAATCGGGAGGCCCATCTCCCCCCGTCAGGCAAAGAGCATACTATAGGGAGGCGGCCGCTGGCCTTCGCCTCAAGTTCAGTTTCGAGCCTTTCATCAATTAAGTGCCCGTACTTTTTTGCCTTTTCAGGACAATGCATATCAATTTCCCATATTTGTAAATATGGGTCCAATCTCATAGTCAAAAGAGTACGACCGATGTTTTTTCGGAAGATGCTGCTATCTGCATCTTCTCTCAAAAAATGATCCTTCAATCTTTTTCGTAAACGGTCTTGACCCCGGTGGGTACCTACGCGAACTATCCTGTCCATGTCATGATAGGTTTCACCCTTCTGAAACATGATATAAATGCCGTTTCTATAGGGAACCTCATCGATCATCGTCCAATCAAGTCGTGGCAAAGGTACCGAAATTCGTACCGAGTCCCAGTTACCACATCCCACCTGGTTCTCATCAACGAACCCGGCTACCACTTAGTCTTCCAGCGAAGCCTTCAACGAGGAAATGCATCGGACTTAGACCGGCTACCCAGCTGGATAAGGCATTTTGGTCTGCAGTTGGTAGGAGACCCCGGCGACCGGCAGGGGCGTGGCAGGGAGCTTGGTTTCCATGCTAGCGGCCACGTCAATGGGCCGGGGCTGGTAGAGATGGGACTGCCAAAGCCAAATTGGACGACATCGTTCAGTAGGGTTCAAAGAGCTGGTCAGCAATAAAGACCGGCATGTCAAAATACTTGTTGTACCATAAGACCTCGAGCAGGCTAAATCCTACTGTTCTTCCCCCTTAGTCTCCCTGGGACCGTCACCGGGGGAATCTTTATCATCTTTCTTCCCGGGCTTTGCCTTGACTTCAGCCATCAGAGCCCTCGCCGTGGCCCGGTAACTCATCATCAACGCCAGGCCCGTTAAACCAAGAAAAGCCACAACTGCAAGCCCTAACCACAATATGGACATCTTCTACAATAGATTCCTCCTCTCGTTTCGCTGGGTTCCCTGGACGCCTCAGTTCCTGCCGAAGGGGTCCTGTACCGGCCTCTTACCTTAAACCAAACTGTACCTGAAATGGAGATTAGCTTTTCCAGACTAGTGATCAATCTTCAGGCGGGGTGTTCTGTACCTCCTCGAGAACCTCCCGGAGGTATTTTTGCAGGAAAGGCCGAAAATCAGCAGCACGGCGGAGAATCATCATTTCATAAGTGTCACGCCTCTCCTGGCTGACCTGGTAGACACAGATGCCTTTAACGGCTTCCAGTTGAAAGACCGAGTGGTTTTCTTCCAATAGTACAAGGTCAAGGTGAAAAGGCTCGAACACCTCTTCCAGGTCGTTGTACAGGGCGGCATAAAACTTCAGACGTTGGGACGGTTGGGGTAGCGGTCCTTCCGTTACTACCCCAACATCCAGGTCTGCCAGTGGGTCCTTTATGACCACACTTTCTCCTGCTAGTATTCTTGCCCCTAGCTGGGCTTGGGAACCAAAAAGGTAAACAAGTGCTATCCCATGCTCACGGCAGAGCCGAGCCAGTTTGTTCGACGGGCTTTCCCCCATGTAAACCATCCCCTGGATCCGATTGGCTTAATTGTACCAGGTCTTGGATCTCGCCGCAATTTCGCTGTTTTAATAGGTACGTGTCAAGATTCCGTGGATAAAGCAGTGCCTTGTTTGCCCAGCACTTCGGCAACCTTCCTAGTCCTAGGCTAAACGGAAGGTTAAAAAGGTTAAAGAGGAAGGCCGCTAGACTACATCTCCAATAATTCCGCGGTAGGCAATTGATGCCATTCGGGTTTGACTTGGCAAACCTCGAGTCCCTGTTTAATAAAGTTTTCAAAAACGGTTCCACATTCCCGGTAGTGAGTTTCTCTGATGACCTCATTACCATGGGCTAGAATCGAGAAATTCCGTACTCGCAAAGCATTCTTTACCCTGCTTTCTTGTTCACGCCACAATCTCCCCAGTTCGTCCTTCAGACATGCGAGAAGTTCATAACTGCGCACCAGCGGCAGCCTGATCTCCCCGTCATCTTGAACTGCAGCTTCACACAGACTCCGGCATTCAGCGGGTACCTTCCCTAGGTCAACTTTCCCTGTGTTCACTTCATACATTTCTTTAAGGCGCACTTGAGCTAGCATCTCTACCGCTCTATAGAGCCTGGCGACTGCGTCATCGTAGCCACCCTGCTTTACCCTCCTGGCAGCATTGAGAACCAAATCCGCCACGGCCTGGTAAGGGTTCCCCTTTGGAAGCACCCCCACGAGGTTTTTAGCTAAGCGGATCCAGGGACCGGCTCTGCCTCCGAGGGCCTCCAATCTAGACAGAGCCTCTTGGTGGTCAAAACGGTCCCAAGCATCAAAAGCCGTGCAAAACTGCCTTAAACGGTACAGCCGAGCCCTTTCCTGGTTGGGAAGAGAGGGGTTCATCTGTAGCGGCCGCAGGAGTTCCTGCACTGTATTGTACTCGTAACGTTCCAGCAAGGGGATGTAAGCCTGAAGCTGGCCTTTGGCGTATATACTGCTGATATTGATGGGCCACCAGCTGTCGCCCTGCGTTACCTTTATCAAGTCCCTACGGGGCCCTTTGTTTATGGCCAGCTGCCATTCCGGATAGTGCAGCCCCAATAATACGGCACCTACCGTCATGTTCTTGGTGCCTCCAGTGTAGCTTATGGCTTTAGTGGCGTTTGGGAATCGCTGTTTAACCTCATGATGGATGGATAACATCACCCCGTAGACTTCCTCAAGATCGTCGGGGTCTTCCACGACCTTCTTTGCGTAAGCGTGCGGAGAAATGTTAACCTGGTAAACTATGGCTTTACCCTTCGGGTTCCCGAGAGGAACATCTGCGCTGCACTCTGGACATTTTTGAGTTCGCTTGTCTCCACAAGGATCACCGGGGCCATCAACAGTGTCCTCGGATCCGTGGGGAAGTCGCCCCTTGGAACACACGAAATAGGTAAAGTCCGGCTGAAATTCGCGGCAAGCATTGATAACTGGGTGTGGCGAACCCCCCACGGTTACCACCAGAACCCTCTGCACCAGGGACCCTCCTTCCCTATTCGCACATTTCTCGCGCCGCAAAGTTAACCAAAGTTGGAGTTGGGCATAATAATCTATACTTCCTCGAGAACCTGCTGAAGGTACTTTTAGGCACAACCGAGCCAGCTTGCTCGACGGGTTTTCCTGCATCCCCTGGATCCGGTTGGCTTTATTATACCAGGTTTTGGATCTCGCCGCAATTTGGCTGTCTTGAACGTACGTCTCAAGATTCAGTGGATAAAGCGGTGGTGGATACAAACTGGTGGCTCGTGTTTTCATCACTGGCGGCATAAACAATGTTCTCGATTTGATTGGCTATGCCGAGAAGGGTCTCCACAACCATCGGGTCGAACTGAGTTCCTGAGACCGTTTCGAACTCGGAGAGGACCTCCTCGGGGCTCTTAGCCTTGCGATAGGGGCGTTCGGACCGCATGGCATCGTACGCATCGGCGACAGCAATGATCCTGGCCCCCAGCGGGATCTGGTCCCTCACCAAACCATCGGGATAGCCGTTACCGTCGAAACGTTCGTGATGCGATCGAATCATGTTAATCAAATCCTTGCTGAGGGTCCCAGCCTCCTCTAAGACCGCTGCCCCAATGACCGGGTGTTTCTTCATTATCTCCCATTCTTCAGGGCTGAGGCACCCCGGTTTATTCAAAATAACATCGTCGATCCCAATCTTTCCGACATCATGGAGCAGAGCCGCCTGCTGTATTTCAAACCTTGTTTTGTCGTCCACCGAGAGGGCTTCTGTCAGGAGAACGGATATTTGGGCTACTCGCAATGAATGTCCCCTGGTATAGCGATCCTTCGCATCCACTGCGGAAACCAGGGCCTTGATGGTTCCCAAGTACGCTTTCTTGAGAGCCTGATTGGTCCTCCCAAGGTCTTCTTTTTGTTTCATGATCAGGCTGGAGGCATTAAAAAAGATCTTGGACAAGAGAAGGTATAGCGCTAAAAAAGACGCCAGAATGATGAACCAGATACCGACCCGGGTCCTGGCAATACGTTCAAAAAGTCCGCCTACCTCGTAGTATACCTCTGCAACCGCGAAAACCTCCGAATCTCCGAAATACAGCGGTATGTAAGCCTCAAGAATATAGCTCAGACCCGTCTCATAGATATTCTCTTCCTTTGATAACCTGCTGTATTGAGCCACAACCTCTCCCTTCAGGGCACGATCTAGACCTGGATTTGCCGTAAAACGTTCACCCACAAGCTTCTGCTCGTCCGACCAAATGATCCTTCCCTGGCGATCGTAGAATTTGATTCTGAGCAATTGGGGCATCTCTGAGATATCCCGGATCGCGAGCGTAAATCTTTCGTAATCTTCAGTCATAAGCTTGGGCATTTCAAAATCTCTTGCGCTGAGATGATGGTGAATGGCGTTGCGGACCAAGGGAATAACCGTCTCTGTATGGTTCTTAAGCATGTGCATCCTGAGCGAAAAGGTTACATACATCCCGAGAACAAAGGCGAAAAAGAGCAGCCAGAATAAACTACGGGTCAAAAAAAGCCGTCTCAAGTCCCCTTGCTCCGGTACTCTCCCATGATGGCCCATCGTCCTTTAAAACACCCCTTATCCCGAACTTGAGCTACCACCTGGTTGAAGAATTCCTCGAAAGATTTCCTACCCAGTCCTTTTCGAAAGACCACCAGTGTTGTATCGTCGGGAACCGGTCGTCCCAACCCAGATTACGAAAATAAGGGTACGGAGCGTCATAGTACAGCTTTTGGCAGACCTGGACTCGGTCGCTGTGGGTATTGTGGCTGAGATGACTTTACTATGAACATTAATGGCAATAGCAGGATCGATGCTTTATTGTGTCGAATTTTGGTGATAACGGGAAAAACGGCGAGCTATATTTTATTTATTTAAGGTGAGGTCTAGATGCGGCTGGTGCGACTGTCTGGGAAAATAGTGGGCAAGAAGCTGGGTAAGACCATCCAAACCGCTGACGGCCAGGTTCTCCTGAGGGCCGGAACCACCTTAACCTCTTCCTATATCAAGCACCTCAAGAGAAGGGGTTACCAGAGTATTTACATCCAGGACGAACTGGTTCCAGATATCGAAATAAACGACGCCATCAATGAAAGTACTCGCCTCAAGGCCACCCAAGCCGTTGCCCACACCCTCCAGAATGTTCTCCAGGGGCGCCCGGTCCGAAAAGACCGGAAAAGGGTGAACGAAGTGGTGGAAAACATCCTCTCTGACTTGGAAAATAACGAAGACTTCGTTTTTTGCCTCTCTGCTCTCCGTTGTGCCGATGATTACACTTTTGTCCACTGTGTGAATACCTGTGTCCTGGCCCTCATCATTGGCACTGCTTTACACAAACAAAAAAGCGACTTGAAAACACTTGGTGTCGGCACCATCCTCCATGACCTGGGCAAGTTAAAGATAAGCCCATCCATTCTCAACAAGCCAGGAAGCCTGACCCCGGAGGAATTTGAACAGGTCAAAGAGCATCCTCGCATCGGGTTTGACCTGTTGCGCAAGCATTTTGAGATCAACCTTGTCTCTGCCCATGTCGCCTTCCAGCACCACGAACGCATGGACGGTACCGGCTACCCGCGTGGCTTAAAGGGCGAAGAGATCCATATCTTTGGCCGCATTGCCGCTGTAGCAGATGTTTATGACGCCATCACCAGTGACCGCATCTACCGGAGCAGAATGGACCCTGTACGTGCGGCTGAACTCTTGAAAAACGCAGCAGGAACCAAGTTCGACCCTCGCTTTATCCAGGGACTGCTGGAAAGGATCGCCCTTTTCCCAAACGGGAGTATCGTTCTCCTCTCTACCGGTGAGGTTGGGGTGGTCGTAAGACAAGACCGCAAACTATCTTCACGGCCGGTAATCAGGGTGGTGGCTGATCACAAGTACAGGTTGATGAGCAGCTACGACCTTCCCCTCAGGAACCACCCGGAGATCACCATCAGAAAGATCTTGAACGACTACCCGCAAAAAATTAAGGAACAATTGGCTCGTGTCCGTGCAAAGGCCAGCACTCCTTAAACCCCCGGCAACCGTCCCTTTGCGCCCCAACGGTCTTAACAGGAGGCCGGATTGCTGCTCCTCAAAATAGCAACCCGGCTCCAGTTCTTTCTATCCTGTACACCTTCCCGGCTCTCCGCTCTAGGTGCCGACCCCTGCCAACCAGTACTAGCTCGCCCTGATTTCATGCCGCATGAAGAGCACGTAGGAGGCGGCGAAACAGACCAGGGTGGCCGCCACCAGCCCGGTAAGGTGGGGCCAGATCAAGAGCAGGCTTTGACCGAAGGGTAAAGGACCGGGAACAGCCCACTCAATCTGGCTGAGCAGGACTGGGCCCAAGGTGCGTACCTGGGGCTGTAACAGAACCGTTGTCGCCTCATCGTACAAGATGGTAGGAGACAAACGCCCCAAAGCCTGGTGTAGGCGCTCGTGACGCAGGAGCTCCTCAGCCCCGGCATCAGACCCCACCGGCACCACCGCATCCGCAATCAAACCGGCCAAGAGACCAACAAAGATGACAACAAACAACCAGGTGGCAATGGCAGCCAGGGCTGAAGTTGCCGTTTGGCGGAACACCACCGAAAAAAGAAGGGAAAGCGCCAGCCAGAAAGCAACGTAAACAACACTCAAACCCAGGTAGGCCAGTATTCTCAAAACTTCTTCGCCGGTGGGTGGGATGCCGATGAGCCGGAGCCCAAGGCCGGCCACGATGAACCCCAGGGCAAAGATCATCAGGGCAATGATGCAAATACTGGCCAGGAACTTGCCGTTGATAATCGAGTCGCGGTGGATGGGTTGGGCCACAAGGCGGCTCAAGGTGCCACGAACCCGTTCACCGTTGATGGCGTCGAACCCAAGGGCCAGCCCCACCAGGGGGCCCAGAAATCCCATAAAGGACGTAAACGGTGGCAGTGACCCCCCTGAGGCTGTAAACAGCCTCAGAAAGACGAAACCGGATTCAGCCGTCTCTCTTACCTCCTGCCGGATGTTTACCGCTGCCACGTAGATGGCGGCCAGCCCCGTAACAGCCACGATGGTGGCCAGGATCAAGAAGCGACGGCTGTTGAAATGGTCGGCCAGCTCCTTGCGGAATACAGCGCGCAGGCCCGGCCCGCTAACGAGTGGGCTGAACCATTCCTCCACCTGGGGTATCCACTTGCTGATCCCCTTGGCATCCTTTTGCGACGGGGAACTGAATCTCTCAACCATCACTTTCTCCCCCCCGGAAATAGCGCATGTAGATATCGGTCAGCCCGTAGCCACGCAGGCGCAGGTGGGTCAGGGACAGGCCCTTTTCTACCAGCTGGGTAGCAATGCGGTCCCTGACATCGACGGAACAGTGGACGAGGAAGTGGTTTCCGCCTGATGGCTCGACCTTCTGTACACCTGGCAAGTCTTGGAGGGATTCAACAATCTCGCGGCTCGACCTGGTCCCCCCGTCCCGGGCGGCAACCTCAACCTCAACCACCAAGGACTCGCCTCTCATGATCTGCCGGCCCAGGGTGTCAATGGGTCCTTCGGCAATCACCTCGCCCCGGACGAAAATCGCCACCCGGTCACAGATACGCTGCATCTGGTCTAGGAGGTGCGAGGAGATGAGGACCGTCATCTGCCGCTCCCGGCTCAGGCGCACAATAAACTTCAGGAGGTCCTGGGCCCCTTGCGGGTCGATGCCCTGGGTAGGTTCATCCAGGATGATGATTTCAGGGTCCTTGACCAGAACGTCTGCCAGGCCCAGGCGCTGGCGCATGCCGTGGGAGTAGTGTTCCACCCGCTTGTCGGCAACCTCTGCCAGTCCTACCTGGGAAAGCAAGCGTTCCACCCGTGCGGCTGCTTCTTGCCGGGGCAGTCCATTTAGATCAGCGGTGTACATCAGGTTCTCCCGGCCTGTCAGGTCCTCGTAATACCCCACGTCTTCAGGCATGTAACCCACCAGGCCTTTGACCTCCAAGACCTCACGGGTGGGGTCATGACCTAGGACCCTGGCCGAACCGCCCGTCGGTTCGGTCAGGCCCAGGAGCATCAGGATGGTGGTGGTCTTGCCGGCCCCGTTGGGACCGAGCAGACCGAAGATCTCACCCCTTTTCACCTTGAGATTGAGACCTTTCACGGCAACCAGGTCACCGTAACGCTTGGTAAGGTTTTGGGTCTCAATAACGGTCTCATGAGCATCTTCAGGATGGTGTCCATTCATCTTCATCGTCACCGCCTACCGTAGGTACGGAATACCCATAGAACCCCCGCTACCACAATGAAGACGATACCTACCCCAATCCACCCCCAGAGTGTCGGGGTATGAACAGTTACGCGAAATTCGGCCCAGTCAGAAGCCTGCCTGTTGCTGGCGCGCACGGAAACAACGTAATCCCCTGCGATCGCCTTGGACGACGGCTTGATAAAGGCAGTAACCTCACGTTCGGCCCCAGCCGGGAGTTCCTCCAGGGCCTCAGGTTTGAAGGTTACCGACCAGTTGCTGGGTTTGGTGGACGAAAAGTTGATATCCCTCAGGGTGGCACTACCGGTATTCTTAACCAGCAACGTCACCGGGGATTCCCGTCCCGCCTCGGCGTCTGCATTCAGGCGGCCAGAGGGAGTAGTAACCAGGATCTCGTAGGAGCCGGTGATCACCACCTTCAGGTCAACGGTCGCCCGGTCGCCACCGGAAGAAGCCTCCACGGTGATGGGGTACTCCCCGGCTGTCACGTCCCGCGGCGGGGTAACCTCAACCTCTAACCCCTTGCTGTCTCCCGCCTTCAGGCTCAAGGAGGTTATCTGTTTATCCTCGTAACTGGGATGAAAGGCCACCTCCCATCCCTCTGGAGCTGCTGCCCCCAGGGTATAGGTCTGCTCACTGAAGCCGTCGTTGGAAAGGTCAAGACGAAACTGGAAGGTAGCCTTGGCGGGACCCCTGAGCACCGGGTACTGGGTTACCAGTCTTGTGCTTTGGGCCATCACTTCCCTGACCCTCAGTTCGATGGGCAGTGTATCCGTGATCCCGCCGGACTGGGCTTTCAAAAGAAAAGTGTAATCGCCGGTTTTAACGTCATCAGGGACCCTGACGTTAAAGTAGAAGTATTCCCGGTCATCTGTGTCCACAAGGGCCCGGTGGATGATGAAATCGAGGCCCTTGAGGACCGGGTTCCAACCTTCAGGACCAGATACGATGGATAGTTCAACATCCTGGGGCGGAAGTCCCCGGTTGTGTAACTGGATGCGCAGATTAACGGCCTCGCCCCTCTTTACGGTAATCCCGGTAAAATCTGTTGACAGCCACAGCCGGTTCTCCTGGGCACTGGCCACCCCGTCTGGAAGGGTGACGCTCAAGAGAAAAACTGCAATGACCCACCCTCCCAGCAAGGCCGCCAGCTTGCGCAAACCTTTCCTACCCTTTGGAACCAAGACCCCGGTGAAAAACATCTTTTCTAGAAACCTCCTTCGGTAACAAGAATGAAACCTATCCATCCTAGCGAACCCTCCGAACCGGTTCGTTAGGTTTTTCACCTAGCTTGACGGAAATATACAGCTGTCGCCCCCCGCGCAGGGTCTTCAGAACCAGGGTATCACCCGGACGATGGGCCCGGATCACCTCCAGGAGGTCCCCGGGCTTTTCTACCTGCCTATCCCCGACAGAGCGGATAATGTCACCTGGCTGCAACCCGGCCCGTTCCGCCGGCCCACCCGGAACAACATCGGTGATCAGGGCACCACGGTTATCTGGTACCTTGAAATACTGGGCCAGGTGCTCGTCCAGTCCCTGAATCCAAACACCAAGCCAGGGACGGATAATTTTGCCCTCCTCCATCAGTTCATCCAGAACCCTTTTTACCTGGTCGATGGGGATGGCGAACCCGATCCCTTGTTTGGCCGTATCCACCGCCGTATTGATACCAATGACGCGGCCCAAAAGGTCAAGGAGAGGCCCACCGCTGTTACCGGGGTTGATGGCAGCATCGGTCTGGATGAGTTCTGTATAGGTACGCTGGTCGATGTGGAGGGGCCGGCCAGTGGCACTGATGACCCCCACTGTCACCGTATGGTCGAGGCCGTAGGGGTTACCAACGGCAATTACCCAATCCCCCACCCGGACGGCTGAGGAGTCGCCCAGCGGAACCACTGGGAAGGCCTCACCTTCCGGGTCCTTAATCCTCAGGACAGCCAGGTCAAGGTTGTAATCAGAACCGACAACCTCGGCCTGGTACGGCTTGTCCCTGCCCTTTAGTGTAACCTCTATTTTACCGGCCCCGCGGATGACGTGATCATTGGTCAGAAGCAGGCCTTCGGAATCGAAGATAAAGCCAGAACCCAACCCACGGCGCGGCAGAGGTATCAACCTCTCGTCAGGCACCATGTCCCCAAAGAACCTCCGGAAAAAGGGGTCCTGGAAAAAGGGGTCCTGGAAGCCCTCGGACCCAGGGGTAGCGGTGGTTTCGATCTTCACCACGGCTGGACCTACCCTTTCGACCACGTCTGCCACCATACTGGCCCCCACTGGTATCAAGGCGCCGGGAAACGACGGTACCGGCTCAGCCGCCGCCGCAACTGTTTTCCCGCGGCCGGAGGCACTCAACAACCCAGCTTTGCCCCCGTCCCCCTGGGTGGTTTCGGAGCCGCTTGCAGAATCAAACCACCCACTGGAGGCTGAAACGGTCCCCCTGGTGGGCTCTGAAAGGCTCGGAACCAACGCTTCCATGAAACCGGGGAACTGAAGAGATGGACCGAGCCAGACACCAGCCCAGAAGGCAATCAACCCCACCAGGGCCAGGGTTAAAGGACGGGTAAAAACCCTCTTGCTAAAAAGCCTCAAGACGATCCCCCCTTCTGCAGGCAATCAATTTCCAAAAACCCATCTCACCAGCGTTCCTCCCCGCCGGGCAGCCCTCGGCCCCCGGTTCTTTTTGTCCCTTGGTCCCTGCCAGCCGCCTAATCCTGGGCAAACACCTCTACCTTCAGACCCCAGGTATTCAGGCCTGGCAGTTCACCCGCCGGCCTAGGCCTCAAGTTGAGGTGGGTTGCCCCCTCACGTCGGGCCCGAAAACCGCCGGGTACCATCTCCAGGATGCCTTGCGCCCCGTCATCCTCAGCCACCGCCAGAGAGGAACTCAGCTGCATCAGGTCAGGTTCCACTGGTAAGAGGAAAAGATACTCCCCCACCCTCATCTGTACCTGCCGCTGGGAAAGGACCAGAAGACCAGCCTCTGGCACCAAGCGCAGGAACACAAACCGAAAAGGGTGGTCAGATCCAGGGCCTTGTATCAGGCCGGCCTGAACAAGGCTCCCACCGGTCACCACACCTGCAGCTGGCTGTGAAGGCAAAGCTGCCCAGGTACGGTCCAGGTAGGTGGTGATGTCCTGCCCATCATACCCCAGGATCCGGTGGTGTAACCGGTGGTCCCCGGGGTCACGGGAAGTTATCATCAAAAGCTGCCGGGTGGAATCAGGAAGCTCAATGGTACGGAGAGGGGCAAGGACCTCCGAGCCCGGGAGGGGTTCACTGTAAACTACCTTCCATTGGCCTTCAGGCCCTGCTGATTCCTCGCGGGCCCAGATAATGGTGAAAAGCTGCACTGAACCTTCCCCACCGCTGCCAGGTGAGACCTTCCACAGTGTCACCAGTTCGTAGGGAAGATGCCCGTCAAGGTCCAGCAACCGCTCGTCCAGCCTCACCACCGCGTACTGTGAGCCCCCGTCCTGGTCCCCTGCCCAATCAATCCCGTCCGGCACCCTTGGCTGGTTCCCGTGCCTAAGATTACCCCCCGGCAAGGCGCCACCCCCACCTTCGGGACCGGTAGCCAGAAACGGCAACCAACCGCCTAGAGAGAATACGGTCCCGACGGCCAGAATCAGAACTACCGCTGCCACCACCGCACCATAGGGGTAGCGCCACCTCTGCCAGAGGTACATCTTCCAGTCCCTGCTTCCTGAACCAGATGCTCTGACCAGGTCATGGTGGTCTTGACCTGATTCAGTCGCATCTCCAAACTCCCGGCTAGATGGTGCAAGGTCGGCAATCCGCTCGTGGACCTTCCGGCGCAGCCGGGGACCAAAATGCCACCCACCCATTTTTTCTCGGGCGATTTCCTTAAGCCCGAGAAGCTGGCGTTCCAAATCATCCTTTTTCGGGGTCACGGCGGCACCCCTCCCGTTCCGTCAGCTTTTCTTTCACCATCTGACGCGCCCGGTGGAGCCTCACCCTGACGTTAGACTCAGTTAACCCGGTTAATTGAGCAATCCTTTTGATGGGTTGGTCGTGGTAGTAGTGGAGGGCGAGGACTTCACGGTACTTGGGGGGAAGACTCAGCACCGCCTCCCAGACCCGGTCTGCTTCAAGGGACCGGATTGCCTCGTGTTCGGCATTGTCGGCTGCCGCGGGTAGATACCGGAAGGGCACCACTTCCCCTTCCTCACCGGCAGGATCACCCACGACAAAAACATTTCGGTTTGACCAGGAACGGAGACGGTCACGGCAAACATTGACGGCAATACGGTAGATCCAGGTGTGATATGAACCCTCGTGGCGGAATTCATCAAGGTGGGAATAAACCCGCAGGAACACCTCCTGGGCAACGTCCTCGGCTGCGTGCCGGTCCTTGAGATAGAAGTAGGCAAGATGCAGCACCTCGTCGCCGAACCGCCTCATGAGGTATTCCAGCTGCTTGGCTTTGCTGTCCATGGCCTGGCCCTTGTTTTTGCTCCATGCTTCAGAGCCCTCGGAAGCACCGGAACCCTGGAGCAAATCTTTATCCCCTGTCACTCCCATACCCTGACTTCCCCCTCATGGACATAGACGAACCTAAGGTGCTCCACGTTACAAAAAAAAGCAAATACTTCCACAAAAAAAGAATTTCAGGCCCACAGTATACCCCGGCCCGCCCCGGGCAACCCAGGCCCGATGAGTTTGTCGGACTTGAGGCCAGCTGTTGGTCCAGGCAAACCCCGTCCGGTGCGCGTCCTACCCCTCACTTTTCCGGTGCTACCAGCCTTGAGGCTGCGCAGGCACCGGCAGCACAGATGGTTCTCACTCAACTTATTCCAAAACGTCCAGAAAGGGCCACGCCTTCCGCACTAACATCACAGATTACTCTCACTTAACCCCAGTAAACGGGATACTTCC
>SESX01000054.1 GCA_004367365.1 Candidatus Acetocimmeria pyornia | reverse complement strand
GGCGGCGGAGGACCAGCCGCAGCCACCGCGAGTTTGTGGCTGCGGCCCGGAGCCGCCGAGGTTCGTTACAACTATTCGATGAGCGTGACGCCGCGAAGGAAGGCCGGCGCCGGTGGGATATTTTCGTAGAAGTGGCCCAGCCGCCCCGGCGGCACCACGAGGGATGAAAATCCAGGGTGGAACCAGTATATTCGTAGTAGGGCAAGGAGGAGGACTCCAGAGGACCTTTCGGGGGCTCAAAATGAGGAGAGATTTAAACCTGGAACCGAGGTTAATGGCTGTCGCAGGGTTTGTCCCGGCTGGTAGGGTGGTGGCTGACATCGGGGCTGACCATGCTTACCTGGGAATCTGGCTGGTGCTGAGGGGGCGGGTTCCAAAGGTGGTGGCTACCGAAGCTTCGGCCGGACCGGCCCAGAGGGCACTGAAGAACATCCGTCGGTACGGGGTGGAAGACCGCGTAGAAGTCAGGGTTGGTTCCGGTCTCGGGGTCCTGTGCCCGGGTGAGGCCGAGGTTCTGGTCATGGCCGGAATGGGCGGTCAGACCATGATCTCGATCCTCGAATCAGGGGGTAGGGTTCTTGAAGCCTCAAAACGACTGGTCCTTCAGCCGATGACCGGTGCCGGGAAGTTAAGAAAGTGGCTGGTGTCCAAGGGTTTCCGTTTTCTGGACGAGGTCCTGGTGGAAGAAAAGGGCCGGTTTTACGAGGTTATCTGTGTCGAAGCTGGAACCGAAAGGGTCGATGACGAGATCCTCTTCGAAATTGGACCGGTAATTTGGAGGAAACCTGACCCCCTGCTGCGAAGATTCTTGAGGCAAAAGCTTTCTCGTTACCGGCAGCTGCTGAAGATGACGACCACCATGGCTAACAGTGAAAACCCTGGGGCAAAAGGGGCGGCGCAGGCCTTTCGGGAAAAGTGTGAGGTACTGGAGGCGATGCTCTCGTGTCTGCCAAAGTCGGAAGGATAGCCCAGCTTGTCGAGGAACTGGCTCCCAGAAAACTGGCCGAGGACTGGGACCGCGTTGGTTTGCAGGTGGGTGACCCACGGGAAGAGGTAACCGGGGTTTTGGTGGCCTTGGAACTGACAGAAGAAGTTCTCGATGAAGCAGTCGAGCAGTCCGCAGAGATGGTGGTGGTCCATCATCCTCTAATCTTTAAAGGGCTCTCGGCCCTGCGCTATGATTCGAACCCAGGTTACCTGGTTCAGAAAATGGCCGCCCACGGTTTCCATCTTTATGTCGCCCACACCAACCTGGATGCAGCTGTAGGGGGAACGGGTGACCTTCTCGCGAAGAAACTCGCTTTAGAGGAGACGGAGGTTTTAGTGGAATCACACCGGCAGCGTTTTTACAAGCTGGTGGTGTTTCTACCCCAGGGCCACGAGGATGAGATCCGTGATAGCCTGGCCCGCGCTGGGGCGGGATGGATTGGGAACTACAGCCACTGTACTTTCCAGGCACCCGGCACAGGCACCTTCAAGCCTCTGCCCGGGACGGACCCCTTTGTCGGGAAGGTCGGGCAGGTTGAGAAGGTATCTGAATACCGGCTGGAAACCATTGTTCCAGAGGACCGCTTGAAGGCGGCAGTGAAGGCCATGAAGGAGGCTCACCCTTACGAGGAAGTCGCCTACGATGTCTATCCCCTCGCTGAACCAGAAAAGCTGGTGGGGTCCGGAAGGGTCGGGCGGCTCAAGGAAGAAACCACGCTGCGTGATTTCATCGCCAGGCTGCAGGAGGTCTTGGGGGTGAAGCACCTCAGGTATGTGGGTGACCTGAACCGGCCGGTGAGAAAAGTAGGTGTTCTTCCCGGTTCTGGAGGGGATTTCGTGGCCCGTGCCGCATCTCGTGGTGCCGATGTCTATGTGACCGGGGATGTCAAGTACCACCAGGCCAGGCTGGCCGAGGACCTAGGATTGGCAGTGGTTGATCCGGGGCACTATGCCACGGAAACCCCTGTCATTGAGGTCCTGGCCCATCATTTGCAAACCAGGTTGAGGGAAGAAGGCAGTGAAGCCAGGGTGTACATTTCTAGAAAACTCAAGGATCCCTTTCAGTTTCTCTAAACCCTGGTGCTGCTGGGCCCAAGTTGGTTGGGGATTTCTGTTTCAACGTCTAGTAGGTGCCGGTGGCAGTTTTATGGAAGTCTCCCGCCGGGCGATCTTTAAAGCGGAAAGTGGGTAGGTGCGAGATGAAAAAGGTGATAATCTATACCGATGGAGCAGCACGGAACAACCCCGGCCCAGCAGGGATCGGGGTGCTGGTGACGGATAGTTCCGGAAGAGTGCTGAGCCAGGTGAGCAGGTACATCGGGGAAACGACCAATAACGTGGCCGAGTACATAGCCCTGATCCAGGGTCTTCTCGAGGCGGCTTTTTTGGGGGCGGTGGAGGTTGAAGCTTTTTGCGACAGCGAGTTGATGGTCAAACAACTGCAGGGCCTGTACAGAGTAAAGAACGAAAAGCTGCAGCCTCTTTATACCCTGGTGCGGCTGAGCCTGGACCGCTTTGAGAAGTTTACGATCTCCCATATTTCCCGGGAAAAGAACAAGGCAGCCGACCGGCTGGCCAACGCCGGTATTGACCGCCGGGTATAAGACTACTTCAGGAAGGATCGGGTTTTTTTCCTGCCTTCTCACCGACAGGATCGAAAAACCGAGCCCGAGGAGGCATTCGACAGGGTTCGGGTTTTAAAAAAGAACGGAGTTGACCTTCGCCCTTGAGACCGGGGCGTCTAGTGCTACCGACCAGAGAGCACCGACCTGATTGCGGGGTTTCAGGGAGACTGGGGAGGTGAACCTGTGGTGACTGGGAAAGACCGTATGAGCGGCCGGAGCGGGCTAATACTGGGATTTGTCGGTTTTGGTGAGGCCGCTTATTACATTTCACTAGGGCTGAAGGAGTCTGGACTTGAAGGTGCGGTGGCCTACGATATCCTTGTTGACGACCCGGAACGAGGACCGTTAATTGAAGAGCGAGCTGCCGAGGCTGGAGTTACCTTGGTCCCTGACATGGAGACCCTGGTTGGTTCCGCTGAGCTGGTTCTTTCCCTTACCTCGGCTGCCCATGCGGTGCCGGTAGCCAGGGAAGCTGCCTGCTTCCTGGCGCGGCGGCACATGTTCGTCGATATGAATGCCGCTGGCCCTGATACCATGGAAACCATTGCAGAGGTCCTGGCACCGACCGGAACAGGTTTTGTAGACGTGGCGCTCATGGGGCCTGTACCTAGTTACCGCCACCGTGTGCCCATGCTGGCGAGTGGGGAGAAGGCTGAGGCTTTCAAGGAGGCACTGGCTCCCTTTGGGTGTGAGATCGAGGTGGTGGGGAACCGTCCCGGTGCGGCTTCAGCCCTGAAGATGTTCCGAAGCGTGTATACGAAAGGCGTGGCTTCGGTGCTGCTGGAGTGCCTGGCGGCGGCCGACCGGTATGGGGTGATGCAGAGGGTCTTTGAGTCACTGGTGAAATCACAGAACGAGGTTGGACCAAGGAAAGTGTTGGAACGGTTCGTTACAGGTGCTCCAGTACATGCCCCACGGTGGGTCCACGAGATGCAAGAGGTTGTAAGGACATTAGAAAAAATTGGCATCGAGCCTGTTATGACTCGCGCTGCCCTCCGGTATCTGGAGGCTCTATCCGACACTGGGCTGCCGGAACGGTTGGGAGGCCGGATCCCGAGTGACTACCGGGAAGTACCGGCCCTGATCCGGGCCCAAGTAGGCAGAAAGAAGGAATGACATACCCATTAATCCTTCCCAGGCTCAACCCGACCATCGACGTGGTGTTCGACCAGGGCCTACGTAGATTGACTCTCCGTCGGCGGTAAAGTACTTATGGGAAAAGCCCAGGGCGACATTCACAAGACCGATCAAAACCGGTACCTCGACAAGGGGCCCGATGACCGCGGCAAAGGCCTGGCCGGAAGCAATCCCAAAAACGGCTACAGCCACCGCGATGGCGAGCTCGAAGTTGTTGCTTGCCGCGGTGAAGGAGAGGCTGGTTGTCTGGGCGTAATTGATCCCCAGCCGCATGCTGATGAAGAATGAAACAAAGAACATGATGATGAAGTAAAAGACCAGTGGTATGGCAATCCTGACGACATCCATGGGAAGCTTGACGATGTATTCACCCTTGAGGGAAAACATGACCACGATGGTAAAGAGGAGGGCCATGAGAGCCACCGGGCTTATTCTGGGGATAAACTCGGTTTCGTACCAGTCCCTGCCCTTGGCCGGGAGGAGGAAGAACCGGGTCAGGTAGCCAGCTGCAAAGGGAATCCCAAGGTAGATGGCAACACTCCTTGCCACCTCACCCATGGAGATGTCGACGACGGCGCTCTTCAATCCCAGCCAGCCGGGAATAACGGTAATGAAGACGTAAGCATACACAGAGTAGAAAAGTACCTGGAAGATGGAATTAAAGGCAACAAGGGCAGCGGCATACTCGGTATCCCCCTTGGCCAGGCTGTTCCACACGATGACCATGGCGATGCACCGGGCCAGGCCGATGAGGATGAGGCCGATCATGTAGTCGGGGTAATGAGGCAAGAAGGTTATGGCCAGGACGAACATGAGGATGGGGCCGATAATCCAGTTTTGGACCAGGGAAAGGGCCAGTACCCGGCCGTTGCGGAAAACCTTGCCGATTTCATCGTACCTGACCTTGGCCAGGGGCGGGTACATCATGACGATGAGGCCGATGGCGATTGGAATCGAAGTGGTACCTACCGAAAGCCGGTCCAGCAGGCCGGCTACGCCCGGGAAGAGGTACCCCAGCAGTACCCCGCCTGCCATTGCCAGGAAAATCCACAGGGTCAAAAACCTCTCCAGGGCGGGCAGCTTGCTGGCTACAGACTGGTTTGCGGTCATGGCTGTTCCTCCTTATCGACGTAAATACTATCGTGCTTTTGTGTACAGTGAACTACCAGAAGGCAAGCATTTCCTCCAAGTGTTTCTTTCCTGGTCTTACGTCTCTCCGGCGAAAACACTGAGAATTTCCTCTTCAGAACGCGTAACTGCAGCGGGAGCCTGGACAGGCCATTGTTCTCGGTTCCTCCCCTAGAGCCCTTCTGGTCTCTCGCAGTTGACCTTTGGGTTCTTTTCCAACTGGCGGATCCGGTCGGCTTCCACCTGGAGCCCTGGAATTTCGCCTGGATCTTTATCAAGCAAATCTGAAAGGGCTTGCAGGATTTCTACCAGGTGATCCCGGTTGAGGACATAAAAAACCCACTGTCCCTGGCGCGCTTCCCTCACGAGCCCGGCATCCCTGAAAACCCTCATGTGCTGCGAAATCGCGGGCTGGCTCATCTGAAAGACATCTTCCAGTTCACAGACACAGAGGCTGCGGTTGGCCAAGAGCAGGGCCATCTTGAGGCGGGTCGGCTGGGCCAGGGCCCGGAAAACCTTTTGAATATGATTCAACAAGCTCGGTTCACCCCTTAGACCTCTATCCACAAAAAGCTTACAAAAGGAAGGACCTGGATGCTTCGGCCGCATTTTGAGAAAAAACCTCGGTGCCCCCTGGGATAAGGCCCAGGTGACCTGGAGTATTGATTTCTTATATTGCTAAATAAGAATACACTTATATTCTATCCTGGCTCCAGGATCAATGTCAACTCAAGTCTCTAGTTTCAGTTGTTCCTGGGTTTATTTCTATCTTTTTCGGCGTCCTGGCTGGTGACATTATCTCAGCACCATCACACCTTCTGTACTAAAGTTAGTGAATTTTTGCATTATCTTTGTTAATCTTTTGTTATTCTTAACTTTTGTTATCCTTGATAGAGGAATTAACCAGTGCTTGTAATGAATTTAGTATTATACTAAGTCTTCTGGTGGTGTATTCCTGGTTTCTATACTCCGTGGTCTACTGGAACCACGCATTGAGGTGAGGCATACTCGCAGGGCTTGAGGGTCGTGGTTCCAAGGGGATTGTTGTGGTGGCTGGTCCAGGGATTACATTCAGTACTGGATACCTGACGGGTCCGGTCCTCTGAATCACGATAAGGGAGGGATAGTAGTGGGTATTGTTGCAAACTTCACTGAGTTAGACGCCCACGGAATGCAGATTCCGCGCGGGATTGCCTTGGAACTGGTTCAAGTAGGGCTGGCTGTGTTGGATCCTTTCTCGGCTGTCAAGGGCGAAGTACACCTTTCTCGGGACCAACTGCACGTGGGCCGACGGGTCTACGATCTCTCGGAAATAGAGCACATTTATGTTGTAGGTGCAGGGAAGGCCAGCCTCCGAATCGCAGAGGCACTGGAGGAACTGCTGGGTGACCGGATAACTGACGGTGTTGTAGTGGTACGACGTGGCCAGCGGGGGTGCTTGTCTCGGATCCGTACTTGGGAGGCAGACCACCCGATTCCGAGCGAGCGAAGCCAGCGTGGGGCTCAGCTGCTTTTCGAAGTGGCAAACCGTGCAGGGGCTGGAGACTTGGTCTTTGTGTGTGTTACCGGAGGAAGCTCTGCCCTTGCCTGTTATCCCCCGGCAGGGGTGAGCCTGACCGAAAAGCAGGAAGTACACAGGCTACTGCTTCAAAGCGGTGCAAACATCCTTGAAATCAATGCCGTCCGGAAACACGTCTCCGAGATCAAAGGGGGCAGGTTAGCCCGGCGGATCGCGCCTGCTAAGATCGTGAACCTGACTATTTCGGACGTCGCAGGTGACCCACTGGACTACATTACGGACCTGACCGTACCTGATACCTCGACTGTTGCCGATGCTATCCAGGTTCTCCACCGCTACCACCTTTGGGACCGCATGCCGGAATCCGTACGACAGCACCTTCTTCAAGGAGAAAAGGCCGAATCACCCGATCTGAGCGAGGTTGACATTTATACCCTGATGTTGGCAACAGGTGATACTGCATGTGAGGCCATGGCTCGGCGGGCAGCAGAACTCGGTCTGCGTTCCTTGGTCCTCAGTACATTTCTGGAAGGAGAGAGCCGGGAAGCAGGGATCGTTTTGGCTACCATTGCGAAGGAGGTTGTACGCAAAGGTCGGCCCATTACACCTCCTTGTGTCCTCTTGGGTTGTGGAGGCGAGACCACGGTTACCCTGGAGGGTAACTTTGGAACTGGAGGGCCAAACCAGGAGCTGGTGCTGGGCGCTGCGCTCAAGCTCGAGCCAGATGAGCCGGTGGCCATTGCTGCGGTGGACACCGACGGTGCTGACGGTGGCACCGAATTTGCGGGCGGTCTTGTTGACGGGCTGACCCGGCGGAGGCTAGAAGAAAAGGGCATTGACTTGAGGACTGTCTTGACAGACCACCTGGCCTCCTATGCCTTGAGGGAGCTTGGTGATTTGATTATTACCGGTCAGACCCACACTAATGTCAACGATATGTTTGTGGTGGCTGTTGTACCGGAAAATTTTACGTTTCGAAAGTAGAACCTAAATATCCTTGGTAAATAGTCCCACAGCGGATACAAAAATCCCTTTGGCCAACGGAAATGTACTGCAAAACTGTTCACGACAGGATTCTTTGCTGGTAAAGGATTTCTCGAAGTGGTCGGTTGCTGTCTCAGGACATCAAGCGACCGCCGAAATGCTGCCGCGACCCGTGAACTCGGGATCCAGAGTGTCGGTGACGACCTTTTCGTGACGAACCCCGAACGCCTGCGCCAGGCATCGCCATGGGGGCCGCGAACGCCCTTCTCTGGAAGGTAAACCAGATCGGTACTCTCAGCGAAGCATTAGACGCTGCCTCCTTGGCTGTCCGGAATGGTTACAGTGTGGTGGTTTCCGAGCGTTCTGGTGAAACCGAAGACCCGATGATTTCCGATCTCGTTGTTGCCCTGAACGCCGGCCAGATCAAGACTGGTGCACCGGTTCGCGGCGAGCGTACAGCCAAGTACAACAGACTGCTGCGCATCGAAGAAGAGCTGGGTTCTGCAGCGAAATATGCCGGCAGGCAGTACCGCGTACCTGTGTGAGAGGCTTATTCAATTACAAAGACCCTCTTTGCTTCCTTACGGTTTAAGAAAATATCTCCATCATGGTGAAATTTTCTCAGACCGCTTATCGGGTGATAATATCATAGGCCAACGACATAAGGCCCACAAAAATTATTGACAGGTGTACGGCCTTGTGTTACGATTAACGCCCGGAAATTTAAAGGGGTTTTTGAGGTTACCACTATCTTTTCTTTCAGCTCAAGTGCTGTCAAGATCTTAAAATCTTGATTGCCGTGGTTAAAACTCGGTTTGACACTAAACATCCATCTTTGGAGTTCTCCCGGCGGATTCTGGGAACGTCTTCATTACGTTACCTCAGGTGGAAGAAAGCTAGGGTTGCCGGGGAAACTCACACATGTTATAATTCTTCCGGTCCGTAAAAGTGAAAGGTATTGTATTAAACCCAAACAGAATAAGAAGTGAGTAGGCCGGGTGATCGCGGATGCGGGAACAGATCCTGCATGCGAGGAAAGTCCGAGCTCCACAGGGCAGGGTGCTGGGTAATTCCCAGTAAGGGTGACCTTCAGGAAAGTGCCACAGAAACATACCGCCTTGACGTGCCTGGGGCCTGAGCTGTAGAGCCGAGCCCTGGGTCCGGAAAGGTAAGGGTGGAATGGTGTGGTAAGAGCACACCGGCAGCCAGGTGACTGGCTGGCCAGGTAAACCCCACCCGGAGCAAGACCAAATAGGAGGGGGATGAAGCGGCCCGCTGAACCCTTGGGTTAGGTCGCTGGAGGAGCCGGGCAACCGGTTCCCGAGATAGATGATCACCCACGACAGAACTCGGCTTACAGGCCTGCTCACCTGTAACAGGAGCCAAACTACGCTTTGACCGTGGTTTGGCTTTATTTTTTTGTTTTCGTTTTTGTTTTTTTCTGTTTTTTTAGACCCCGGCCCCCGTAAACTGGTTATCGGCCGGTTTGCTCAAGACGAACTGTACACCGTGTTCGTTGTGAAGGATGGTGCTCCGATCTCCTCAAAAGACCACTCTGTTTGCGACCAGATTTGCCCACAGGCATTCATATTTCCCTGTGTATGCAGGAAACAAAAAACAGCTTCTTTCGTCTGTTCTTAATAAATGAAGTAATTAGGGATTCCGGGGCAGGCTGGCACCTGGAAAAGGTGGTGGCAGCCCCAAAAAAGGTACGGCGAAAACTAACTGCATAAAGAGAGGGGTGTCTTGATGAAAAGGGTTAAGAGGCTGTTGGTACTGATTCTTCCGGTTGCCCTTATTGTCCTTGCCCTGGCTTCAGCATCCTTCACCGCTGCGACACCAGACCATTCTCCTGGCCAGGTTGAGGTATCGGTGGACGGAAAGCAGTTGGTACTGGATGTGAATCCACAGGTGACTGGAGGCAGGGTGCTGGTCCCCTTACGGGCCATTTCTGAGGCCTTAGGTGCCAGGGTGAGCTGGGACAAGGCGACCAAGACTGTCACCGTCACCAGGGGTGAGACTACGGTTCAGGTCACCCTGAACAACACCCTGGCCTTCAAGAACGGGCAGGCGGTTACCCTGGAAGTACCGGCCACCGTTATCAGGGGCAGAACCATGGTGCCTTTACGGTTCCTGGGCGAGGCTTTCGGGGCAGAGGTTGCCTGGAACGGAGAAACCAGGAAGGTTTCCATCGAAACCCACGTCCTGCCCGTGGTAGGGTCATTTGAAAACCTGAAGAAACTGCTGGCCCAGGTTGAGACCTCCCGCGCCAGGTACATGGCCCCGGTGCTTGCCCTGGAAGAGGGGGCCGTCTCGGGGGCACAACCGAAAGCAGGATCGGATGCCGCAGCTTATTCGAGAACCAATATCCAGGTTCAGGGAGTAGATGAAGCAGATGTAGTCAAGACGGACGGCACCTACATCTATCAGGTTAACGATGACAGGGTGGTCGTGGCCAGGGTCTACCCGGCCGACAGGTTAGAGATTGTAAAAATCCTCGAGTACCAGGACGAGAATTTTTCTCCTTCCGAGTTGTATGTAGACGAAAAATACCTGGTGGTCATCGGGTCGACCTGGTCTTACCGGTCCGAACCTGTTCCCGAAAAGGCCCTCCGACCCCAGGAGGTAAAGCCTGAAATATTCCCGCCTCCCGTGCCGGTCAGGCATACAGTTAAGGCTGTGATCTATGATCTTACTGATCTTACTGACAAGGAACAGGTTACGAAAATACGCGAAGTGGAGTTAGAAGGCAACTACGTCTCCTCGCGCAAAATAGGACCAGCCCTTTACCTTGTTGCCAACAAATACCTCGACTACTACTGGATCATGAGGGAGAACATGGCACCACCTGCCCCGGTGTACCGTGACTCGGCAAGCGGCAGCGGGTTTCTCGAGGTAAGCTATTCAGATATCCGATACTTTCCCGATGCCATTGAACCAAACTACCTATTGGTTGCCGGTCTAAACCTGGACCACCCGGAACAGGAAATGGAGGTTTCCACATACCTGGGGGCCGGGGAAAGTATCTACGCCTCCACGGAGAACCTCTACGTGGCTGTCACCCGGTATGAAAGGGAAGTCCGACCCTTGAGCGGTGATACAGTGGGGCCAGAAGGCTACGCGCCAGCCGAGGCAAGCACAGTAGTATACAGGTTTGCCCTGGAAGGAGGGCGGGTAAAGTATACGGGAAAGGGGGAAGTGCCCGGCAGAATCCTGAACCAGTTCTCCATGGATGAACATGAAGGCTACTTCCGCATCGCCACGACCAAGGGAGAGATCTGGCGTACAGACCAGTACACTTCGCGGAACAACCTCTATGTTCTCGATGAAAACCTTGAGATTACGGGTAAGATCGAAGATATCGCCCCCGGTGAAAGAATATACTCCGTGCGTTTCATGGGAGACCGGGCTTACATGGTGACCTTCAAGAAAGTCGATCCCCTCTTTGTCCTGGACCTGGAAAACCCGCAGCAACCGAGGATCTTGGGGAAACTAAAAATACCGGGTTACAGTGACTACCTCCACCCCTATGACGAAACCCACATCATTGGGTTTGGCAAAGATACCATTGAGCTACCCCAGGAAGATGGATCGGTTCGCGGCAGGGCGACCATGGCTTTCTACCAGGGGATGAAGATTGCCATCTTTGACGTCAGCGATGTGGCGCACCCGGTGGAGATGTTCAAGGTAATAATCGGCGACCGGGGCACCGATTCCGAGCTCCTGCGCAATCACAAGGCCCTGCTCTTTGCCCGGGATAAAAACCTCCTGGCCTTCCCGGTAACAGTGATGGAGGTGAAAGACCAAGGTGCGGATGTGGGGTTTGTACCGCGGTACGGGGAGTTTGTTTTCCAGGGGGCCTACGTGTACCATCTCGACCTCGTCAAGGGTTTCCAGCTGAAGGGCAAAATCACCCATCTTACCGGTGACGACTACCTGAAATCAGGTTACACATGGTTTAACAGTCCGAGAAACGTGGAGCGAATCCTCTACATCGACAACAACCTTTACACCCTTTCCCGGGAAATGATTAAAGTCCACGACCTGGAGACTCTGGCAGAGAAACACAGCCTCGCCATCCCCAGGTAGCCTTTCTCTCCTGTCCGGGGACTGCTCTCCTGCGCTGGCTGCGGCACCAGGCGCGGGCCCAGCCCAACTTCCGCTGGCCCGGGAGTCGCCACTTGGCTGTACGAGCCTCCGAGTTTTGACCCTGCTGCCCTTTCGGGCAGGCAGGGTTTTTCCTTGTCGGTGTGCTGCAGGCGACGATTTCGCCGGGTGGTATATGGTAACAGCCGCCTGAAATAAAGTAATAAATGTGGCGTGAATTTCCAAACATACAGCCAGCACAGGTGGGCAAGATAAGAAATGGGTTGTTTTACAAGAAACTAGGAGGTGAGGATCTACATGGTTTACACAACCCAACAGTACGGCCAGTACGGTCAGGTTGGCCAGGCCGGAGTTGGCGGCCAGCAGTTTGGGCAGTACGGAGGCGGCTTCCAGGCCCAGTACGGGGCTGGTGCCCAGGCCCAGTACGGACAGCAGGACTTCAGGTTGCAGCAGTTGAGCAGGGCGGTCCACCAGAGCCAAACAGCGGTCAACGAGATTGCCCGGTTAACCGACGAGGTGGGAAGGGAAGCCTCTCCGGTACGGCGCCAGCAGGACCTGCAGCGTATCAGCCAGCTCAGTTCCCAGCTGATCCAGACCTTCCAGAACGTCAGCAGCCAGGTTCAGCAGGTAATGAGCGGCCAAGCCGCTGGTTTTGGAGGTGTCGGCATCTCGCCGGCTGGTCAGACCCAGGGAGTGGGCGGCCAGCAGGGTGCCGGTTACCAAGCCGGTGGCTTCGGCGGCTACGGAGGCTTTGGTGCTCAGACTGGATACGGCCAGACTTACTAAGTCTGGTTGAATCCTGTGGAAAAGGCTTAACCAGCGCGTTCCAAAGGTTTCCATATCAAGTGGATCCCCGCTCGATTGATGGAGCGGGGATCCACTTGGTTTAGCACGGTTTGCATGTTTTACAGTTCTTCTTTCCTCACCTTCTTCCAAGCCCGGCCCTTGGCCTGAAGGTGGTACACTGGGTTTGGCGCGAGTTGGTGGCCCGGTTGGCCTGTCCAGGTGCACCGATTGTCCCAACTTCCATGTTGACATCTCGTCTGTTGGTAGCCACCTCGATGGCGTCGGCCTCACAGACATTTCCCCGACCCCAGTAGGTACACTCTTCGACACGGCACCTTACTCTTGCCATAAGATCACCTCCGTTTCTTAGTTTTCCCCTTTTATCCAGGAGCATGCGTGGGGAGGGGACTAGGGGAGCATACGAGGAGCATCAGTGGTACCCGGGAAAGAAACAGTGGAGGTAGGCACCGGCTGGCCCCCGAACTGCGGGACGAGGACCGAATTTGGGCAGATTGGAAGAACCTGGGGAAGGAACAGCCCGGGGAACTGGAGTTTCGGCCCGGGTGGATTGCCGACAAAGAGGATCTACCGCGTAGGGTTTTTGACTTGACAAAAATATTTCGGTCGGCTATAAGAATTAGTAGGCCAACCCCTCCGGGTCCCCTTTGTGCTCCCTACCAATTTTTCAATGGCCCTGAAACCTGAATTTCAGGATTTTTTGAAACACGAGCTGGCGATGAGGGGAGGAATCAAGCGATGCCAACCTATGTGTACCGGTGCCCCGAGTGCGGCACCTTTGAGATCTTCCAGAAAATCACCGATGATCCGCTGCGTGGATGCCCGGAATGCGGCAGAAAAGTCAAGAAACTCGTCAGCGGTGGAGTTGCCATTCTGTTCAAGGGGTCAGGTTTTCACACAACCGATTACCGGAGTGAAGAGTACAAGAAGAGGGCCCGAGAGGAGAAGAATAAGGCAACTGCTTCTTCCGGGTCGAGTGACTCGAAGTCCAAGGGTAAAAAAGCGGCTTCCTGAAGAAACTGGCTACAGGCTCTTTGTTGATTTTTGCCCCCGCTTGCAGGTTCAGAAAGGTCGACCCCCTGCATAGAATTCAGTGAGGAACCTGGAAAGGTTTTTTCAAGACCTGGCCGGTTCTGCCGGAGCACCTTCCCGGTCCCGGGTCAAGAGGGGGGAGTGAACACTTGGGTGCTAAGGTTCTGGCGGCCTTTCTTGTGGGGGGTTTTTTTCTTATAACCGGACTGCCGCAGAACAGCCTCGCTGCCGGCCGTTACGTTGAGGCCCGGGTTGAAACCCAGGTTATTGCCGAGGAAAACGGCCGCCTGGCGGTCAAGATGACCAGGACCTATTACAACAGCTCCGCATCAGAGCTGGAAATTACCGAAAAGGTACCGGTTTTGAGCGGGATCATGGTGAACTTCCAGCCCTTGGCCCAATCCCCGGGACTGCGTATCCAGTTGAACAGCAACTGGGTGACCATCTTTGGAAAGATTGCCCCCAATGTTCCCGATGGTATTGACAGCAGGGTTTCCTTTTACTTCGAGCTCGTTCCTGGTCTTGCCCCGGGGCCAGGGGAGGAGACCGGCTTCTACGGGGCGAGTATTCCCCTTTTCTACAACGTGCCTTCCGAATCAGGGGTGGTGATCCGGAGCGTGCAAACCCGTGTCCGGCTCCCCAAGGATACCACGGAAATTCCCGTACCGAGCAAGGGACACGGCAACGGTAATGCCCTCATTTTGACTGACCTGGATCACTTTCCTGACGGGGTGGCCCCACGGGGGAATCCCGGAAACACGCAGAAGATCATTACTCCCACCGTTGTCAAGCACAATCCGGGGTTCAGCCTGGGGACGGACCGCCTGGAAGGGTTTGAAATGGGGAGGCTGGATCTCGAATACCGCTTGGGTTCCAGGGAGACGGGATCCTGGTTAACTTACGGCAGCTTCCTTCTCTCCCTGGTGGCGGTCCTGTTTTCTTCCCTGCTCCTGGTTGCGGGCCGCCGTGGCAGGCAAGGAGGGAGGAGGGCACCGGGCCGTACCAAGCAACCCACAAAACCGAGCTAAACAGGTTTTGCCCAAAGCGATTTGAACAGGCTTCAACCCGCTCGGCGCGGGTCTTCGACCAGGGACAAGGGTGTCCTGGTTTTTTTGTCTTCCCTCCTTTACTTACCTGCCTTGTTGGCTGACTGCACGCTTTGGTCGCGAGGCCGACCGAGGAAAAAGGCGTCTCAAACCGGAACAGCCCTGCCCGGCAGTGGAGGGAGAAGGGTCAGGGTTGCCGGTGGGCTTCAACTGTTGTATACTGGAGCCAAATCGAGGCGGGATGCATGCCAGCAGTCGTCTGGTCTTTTAGCCCTTTGAAGTGAAGTTCCTGCCCCGGGCGGGCAGGGCGGGTAGGGTCAGCACGAGTGCAGGCGGATTGGAGAGACAAGGGGTA
>SESX01000053.1 GCA_004367365.1 Candidatus Acetocimmeria pyornia | reverse complement strand
GGTAAGACAGGCGAACTTTCCGCCCTAAGCAAGAAAGGCCAGGTCGATGATGCTGTCGTCAGGAACTACAAGCTCACCGGTGCTCCAAACTGCGGTGCCTGCCAGTTCATGGGGACGGCCAGCACCATGCAGTGTATGGCGGAAGCCTTGGGGTTAGCCCTGCCGGGGAGCGCCTTGATTCCCACGAGCTTTATGGCCATTCGGCGCGAAGCACGGCGGGCGGGGCGGCAGGTAGTTACCCTGGTTAAGGAGGGTATCACGGCCCGGGAGATCCTGACCCGGAAGGCCTTTGAGAACGCGATCATGGTCCACGCGGCAATCGGCGGTTCGACCAATGCACTCCTGCACCTGCCTGCAGCCGCCCGTGAGGTGGGTCTGGAGATCGACCCCGAGGTTTTTGACGAGATGAACCAGAAGATACCCTACCTCACCAACATTCAACCCAGCGGAAAGTACCCAACGGAGTTGTTCTGGTTTGCCGGCGGGGTGCCCCGGGTTCAGTGGTTCCTGCAAGATTACCTGCACCTGGATGTCATGACGGTAACCGGGAAAACCCTGGGTGAGAACCTGGAAGACCTGCGGCGTGATGGTTTCTTTGAGCGGGGAGAAGGGTTCCTGGTGAACTATAAAGTGGAGCGTTGGGAGATCATTCGATCTCCTGAGGAGGCAGCAGAAAAAGGCTCTATTGCCGTTCTGAAAGGGAACCTTGCCCCAGACGGGGCGGTGGTCAAGTACTCGGCGGTGGTACCCGAGATGCACCGGCACACCGGCCAGGCTTTAGCTTTCGATTCTGAGGAGGAGTGCCACCAGGCCATCATCGAGGGTAAGGTAACCCCGGGGTCGGTCCTCATCATCAGGAACGAAGGCCCCAGGGGTTCGGGGATGCCCGAGATGTACATGACCACTGATGCCCTGGCCTCTGACCCTAGGCTGGCTACTACCACCGCCCTCATCACCGACGGCCGGTTTTCGGGGGCCACCCGGGGGCCGTGCATTGGGCACGTTTCTCCCGAGGCAGTGGAGGGCGGCCCTATCGCCCTGGTTCAGGACGGTGACCTCATCGAGATCGATATTCCCAACCGGAAGCTTAACATTGTGGGACTCAACGGCCAAAAAGCTTCACCAGAGGAGATCGAGGGGGTCCTGAAGGAGAGAAAGGCGAAATGGAAGAGACCTGCGCGGGCGCGAAGGGGGATCCTGAAGAAGTACAGCGCTTCGGCGGCTGCTCCAATGAAGGGGGCATACTGGGAGTAACAGTCCAGGCTGCCAAGAGATGGCGCCGTGAAGGATGACGGCTCCATGAAGTACAAGGCTGCCGCCCTGAGCAGGTTCTGCCCTGGAAAGCCGCGGATGCTGCCGTGAAAAAATCGGCGGGAGCATGAACCGGGCCCGGTGAGTTCACTCCGGGCCTATTCTTATGGGTATTTTTGCCAAAAAGCCCTTTCTGTACTTCGTTTCGGCCGGGTAGGTTTAAAAAAATCGAACCACCAAATCCGGGAGAGCAGAAATTTGTCTGGCAAATGGGATCTTGATCACAGATGAGCTGAGAAGAACAGTGGTAAGCTCAAATCAGAAGGAGTAGCTTCGGCCCTCCGGGCCTGCGGCATAACCGGTCTCGTTCCGGAGCACCCCGGGTGTGCAACTCGTGATCCTACCGGGGCAAGGGGCTGCTAGATACGCCTCCAATTTTCATCCTCCCTGGTGCCGCAGTGCCGCAAGGAGGTAGGAAGCACTAGTTGGTAACAGGCAGAGTTTAACGGAAGAAGGCCGACGTGAATATTAGTTCGATTTTAGAAAGGAGGGATTTGGCCGTGAAACGAAAGATCATCAGGATCGATGAGGAAAAGTGCGATGGCTGTGGCCTTTGTGTTCCGGCCTGTGCCGAGGGTGCCATCCAGATCATCGACGGCAAGGCCCGCCTGGTTGCAGAGAACCTATGCGACGGCCTGGGTGCCTGCCTGGGTGATTGCCCACGCGGGGCTTTGACTATTGAGGATCGCGAGGCCGAGCCCTTTGACGAGGAAGCGGTGAAGGCCCACTTGGAAAACCAGGGGAAAGGCGCAGAACGCGAGGTTCAGAGCGAACCCAAGGTTCAGCCTGTGCCGTGTGGTTGCCCTGGTTCCCGGATGGAGGTCATCCCTGTTAGGGACAGGAGGAAAAGAGGACCTGGGGGTGACGGGAGTACCCTGCAGCCAGCTGAGTTGACCAACTGGCCGGTCCAGCTGACCCTGGCCCCGGTCAAGGCCCCCTATTTTGAAGGGGCTGACCTGTTGGTCAGCGCCGACTGCGTGGCTTACACCTACGCTGACTTCCACCGCCGTTTTCTCCAGGGAAGAACGCTCCTCATCGGGTGTCCGAAGCTGGATAATGCAGAAGCCTACCTCGGGAAACTGGCGGACATCATCATGGGGAGCAACCTCCAGAGTATCACTGTTCTGCACATGGAGGTACCCTGCTGTTCCGGACTGGTGGCAGTGGTAAAGGAAGCCGTACGACGTTCCGGAAAGGCCCTGCCCTTGAAAACCGTGAAGGTTGGGATTGAAGGGGACATCAAGTCCGAGGAGGACCTTTCTGTTGGGACCACCCCGCAAGATAGAGGCGGCGCTGCCGGCCTGGGTCGAGATTCAGGATGAACCCGGCCCGGGTGTCGGGGCCGGGCCTCCTTTTGGTATTTCAAACCATGAAGGTAAAAAAAAGAAAAATTATAGCGAATGAGCAGGAATCAAGATGCTTTTTGTCGAAGTGTACGTGCAAGCTTTTTCAGCGGTAAATGACTTAACCGGAAAATCACGTGAACAGGGCAAACCCACCGAAAGGTGGGGGCGCGAGCTACGGGTCTAAAGCCGAGTGCTATGACGGCCGGGTTGCCATAAAGGAAAGTTACAATCCTTTATGGCTTTTTTAATTGCTGCTGCGGCGGCAGGGCGCTTTCGGGGATAAGGTTTCACAAGAAGTCCTTACTGGGCATTAATCCGGCAAACCTGTCGAAAGGCAGGGGCGCGAAGCCACAGGGCCTACGGCCGTGTCGATTGGCCAGGGCAGCCGAGTTACAACAGGAGCAGACAGGGGTTTCCTACCAAATGTCCGGGATCAACCGGCCTGGTATCCTGCGTACGATACTACGTAATCTGGCCGAAGTTTCACAACCGGAAATGGTGTTACACGAGGTCTTTCGCACCTTGAGGGCTGCTTCAGGGTTCAAGCTTGTGCTGGCCTTCAAGTACGAAAACGGGGTCTATGTCCTCCATGAAGCAATGGGGCTCGGGAAAAGCCGGGTCACTGAACCCGGCTTCTCGGGTCGGATGCTCGTCCCAAGACTGGTAGTCAAGGCACAGTCCCTCCCGCCGGCCCGGTTCATCCCTGGCATCCAACGGTTTATTTCAGGTTACAGGGGGATTTTTGTAGAAAGGTATGCCGTGGGCCTGAAGATGAGTTTCGGTGGGATTCCCCTTGGACTGTTGGTGGTGGGAAGTGGAAACCGGAAACTTTCCCGGGTGGAGGTTGACTTTCTGTATCTTATGGCTGACCAGGTGGAGCTGTTAGGCAGGATTAGAAGGACCTACCAGGCTACCCTTCAGGCACTGGTCAATGCCCTTGAATCCCGGGATTTGACCACCGAAGGGCATTCCGAACGGGTGACGGAATACTCCCTGCTGGTGGCGAGGAGGCTCGGGATCGAGAGGGAACAGGAGCTGAATATGGTCATGTGGGGGGCCCTGCTTCACGATATCGGCAAGATCGGTATCCCGGACGCCATTCTCCTGAAACCCTCCCAGTTGACCTACCAGGAATGGCAACAGATGCGGAAACACCCGGAGATCGGCTACCGGATTATTTCTGGGATTGACTTCTTGCGGGATGCCCTCCCGGTCATTCTCTACCACCACGAACGATGGGATGGTAAAGGTTACCCCTCAGGGCTGAGGGGAGAAGAGATCCCCTTGAACGCCAGGATCTTTGCGGTAGTGGACGCCTTTGATGCCATGACTACAGACCGGCCCTACCGGCGTGCCATGTCTTACCAGGAGGCAAGGGAAGAGATTGCCGAAGGCGGCGGCACCCAGTTTTGTCCCCGGTGTGTCGATGCCTTCCTGGAGATTCCTGATTCTGAAATGGAAAAGGTCAGGCGCCGGCAGGGGGGTGTCTTTTGGGACATCAGGTAACCGGAGCCAGTATTTGACTCACGCGAAAACAGTGGCGGATAAAGTAAGAAAAAAGGAAGCCACCCCCTGAACCATGTTAAGGGTGGCTTTGAAATTTTCTTGGTGGCTTTTGCTGTTGTGACTAGAGGGTGCGGTCAGTGCCGCGCTTGCCTGGGGTCCTGGAAGCTGGGTGGAGTGGGCTGCGGGCTCCGGAAATCACGACCTGGAGTGGAGAGGTCGAAGTAGAGACGGGCGTCTCTATCCACCCCGAAGTCACGGTTTGAGCCCGTATCCTGTACCCGGTTCAGGGCTTCGCGGAAGAGGGCATTGTGGGCTTCTTCGCGGTTCAAGAGGAAATCGATGGTTTCTCTGACCCCCCGGTCATTGATCTGCCGGTAGAGGTACTCGTAGACAACCTTGGCTCGTTGCTCGGCAGCAATGTTAGAAAGCAGGTCGGCGGGCAGATCACCGGTCACACTTATATAGCAGGCCGTCCACGGGGTACCGGAAGCATTGACCAACATCGGTGACAACCCACCCATGACGTGGGACTCAATGTGTCCGGCTGAAACGGCATTAACGTTAACGTCATGCCCCTGGAGCATGTTGATCATCGTCGCCACGATTTCCATGTGGCTCAGTTCCTCGGCACCGATGTCCAGGAAAAGGTCCTTGATGGCCGGGTCCTTTACCCTGAAGCTCTGGGCAATATACTGCAGGGCGGCGCTTTGTTCACCGTTTGGCCCTCCGAGTTGTTCCGAAAGCATCACCGCGTACTGGGGGTTCGGGCGTTCTACCCGTACCGGATGCAAAAGGTTCTTGTCATGCCTGAACAAAAGAGACCCTCTCCTTTCTTGCTGCCTGTGGTTGATGGCGGTTATCTTTATCAAGCCTAGTATTTTGGAAGAAAACAGTGTTTATGCGTCTTCGGCAGGATCTGGACCAAACCAATTGTTTCCGTACCGACGACGGGTAATTTGATAGCCGCGGGATAAGGCTAATCACGTAGCCGGCAGTGACTGTCCATATCTTATCTTATCAAACAACAAGACGGACACCTGGGAGGGGAAAAAGACATGGGTGGCGGGAGCAAGGCCAGGGGTAGGGTACCCATGCCAACCAGGCCGGTCAGGGAAAGGCGTCAGGATTTTGGTGAGGTGACCAGAGGCTACACACCCGAAATGGCCCAGGCGGAGGCCGCTCGTTGCCTGCAGTGTTCTGACCCACCCTGCGAGAAGGGGTGTCCGGTTAAGGTGAAAATTAAGGATTTCGTAAGAGAGATACAGAAGGGAAATTTTGAAGGGGCACGAGAGGTAATTCTGGCTGCAAGTAACCTTCCTGCCGTCTGCGGAAGGGTTTGCCCCCAGGAACAACAGTGTGAAGATGGGTGTGTGCTAGGAAAAAAAGGGGAACCACTGGCCATTGGGAGGCTGGAGCGTTTTGTGACCGACTATACTGGCCCTGCTGCTTGGGATACCCACCGTGACGACCGGTGAAAGAAAATGGTATTGGCTGCGAGGAAGCGGCGGAAATCCAGGGCGAAGATCCCGGCGACGATGGTAGAGAGCTTGGAAGGCATCGGCGTGATCCCGACGAGGAACCACGGGGAAAGGTTGTGCCTTTTTGCTAGTTGCATGCTCAACGACGCCACTTAATTCTAATATGACCGGGCCGTGGTTCCAATCCAATCTTGCCCGCCGGGAAAGGGATGTGGAACTCTCCTTGCTCGGGAAATCCGGATGACCCTGGGGGTGAGTGAACCCCTTTCCGAAAGAACTGAAGAGGGAGTGTTGGCCATCATAATCTATTTACAGGGTTAATATATTTCTACTAACCATCCATGCTGTTTTCCGTGGGCCCAAAGGGCGTTGCCGCGGACGATGAAATCCATGGGTGCCAAGGTTCATGCCAGGCGGTGGTTCTTCCTGGGGGTGGAGGTCTTGGTGTTGCGCAGATTGAGCACGCGGGTGTGGAGAGGGGTTTGGGTACTGGTGGATGATGTGGTGTACTTTTTGGTTGAGTACGTTTTTCGGTCACGGTTTTTCAAGCAGTTGGTGGTTTCGGCTTTCATCGTAGGAATGGTATTTTCAGTTCAAAGCCTTCCCTTTAGTTGGGCCCGCCAGGTTGAAAAAGGGGTCGAGTATGTCCTGGGTCATGACTATGATTTCGCGGGAGCTGCCCGCCAGCTGGCTTCAGGGGATTTGATGGAAAAGGGAAAAAGCCTACCGATTTTGGGGCAGTGGCTCCAGCTGCAGGAGGGGACCTTTCCCGGCGAATCATGGGTTGGACAGGGGATTGAGTTTCAGTTACCGGTTCTCGGGGGCAGTATCACCTCGGCCTTCGGTGAGCGTCAGAACATAACAACCGGGGAAAAGGAATTTCATCAAGGGATCGATATTGCAGCCGGGCTCGGGACCCCGGTCCGGGCGGCGGCAGCCGGGCGGGTGGGCCAGGTCCAGGATAGCGAAACCTACGGGCTGATGGTTGAGATTGATCACGGAGGGGGCTTCACAACATTGTATGCCCACAACCTGGAGGTGTACGTTGAGCCCGGCGACTGGGTACGGCAGGGTGAGGTAATTGCCCGGGTGGGACAAAGCGGAAACGCGACCTCGCCGCACCTTCACTTTGAAATTCGGAAAAACGGAATCAGCCTGGACCCAACCCCCGTGCTCCAGAGCCCTAAGACAACGCAGTGAAGGGAAAGCTACCATATGCAACTGGGGCGATTCGGTGGAGTTACCTTTAAGGTCAATACCTGGTTTCTTGTTCTTCTGTTGATTCATGCTGGTTCTGGGCTCTTGAAGCAGACCGGTATTTTTTTTGGTGTTCTTCTAACCCATGAGCTGGCCCACTTAATAGCGGCTGCGGCCTGTGATTACCATGTAGATGAAATTGAAATCCTTCCCTTTGGCGGAACACTTCGGATTAGTGAACAACCGGGAACCAACCTCGGCGTGGAAACCCTCATCGCCTTGGCTGGTCCCCTGAATAATTTTTTTTTGGCTGGACTGGGTGCTCTCCTGTATCGAATCGGGCTTTGGGAACAAGGGCTTCTGGACTTGTTTCTGATGGCCAACCTCTCGATGGGTTTGTTTAATCTCATTCCCGTTTTACCCCTGGACGGAGGACGAGTGTACCGGGCCTGGCTCACGCGGCGTGTCGGATACCGCCGGGCGACCGCCAGGGTCGCGAGGGGAGGTAAGGCGGTGGCCCTGCTCCTGGTGTTGGCGGGCGTCGGGCTCTTGTTTTTCGGGGTCTACCAGCTAACCCCTTTTCTGCTGGCCTTTTTTCTTTACCTGGCGGCAGAAAAGGAAAAGTTATCGGCCGGGTTTATTCCCATCAAGGGTTTAATGGAGAAACAGGGGATTCTGAAAAACGACGGGGCAATGGGAACGTATCACCTGACGGTTCTAGAGACCGTTACCCTGGGAGAGGTTTTAAAGCACCTGGTGCCTGGGAAGTACCACCTCTTGATTGTGGTTGGGGAAGACCTGGAGATCCGGGGGGTAGTGACCGAAAAACGCTTTTTCGAGGGGTTGACCCGCCTGGGTCCGGATGCCCGAACTAGGAAACTCCTCGAAGACGGGTCCTGGCCCTAAGTTGACAGCAAGAACCCCGAGGCTTTGTTCTTGAGTTTCATCCTCCGTGGTGCCACCGGACCGCAAAGCGGCATGAAGCACTAGTCCCTAAGTTGAGCAGCGACACCGGCCGATGGTAACCGGATGCAGGCTGCCCCACACTCCCAAGGAACATTTGGCACCTTTGGGTGTGCTGGGGTATAATCGTAGAGGAGCAGGGTGAAATTGGGGGCAGGAATCGGAATGGTTCCCTCCAGAAGGGCCCGAAAGAAGTATAAATGCCCCTTTTGTTTTGTTATACTACCAATAGCCGGATGGATAGATTTGTCAACAAGCCTGTAGGTTTTGAGGGGGAAGGTATGGACGAAAAACTGGAGAAGGTCCTTCCTGAAGTTACCAAGCCAAGCCGTTACCTGGGAAACGAGTGGAATGCTGTTCACAAGGACCACCGCCAGGTGGAGGTCAAAGTGGCCCTGGGTTTTCCAGATGTCTATGAAGTAGGCATGTCCCACCTTGGTCTTCACATCCTCTACTACGAGATCAACCGCCGCGAAGATGCCGTGGCTGAACGTGTTTTTGCCCCATGGACGGATATGGAGGAGCTGATGCGGGAAAGGGATCTTCCCCTTTATGCCCTGGAATCGCGCCGCCCGGTACGAGAATTCGACATCATCGGCTTCACCCTCCAGTACGAAATGAGCTACACCAATATTCTCAACATGCTGGATCTGGCCGGGGTACCTCTCTATAGCCGGGAGCGAGGGCCGGATGACCCCCTGGTGATCGCTGGAGGCCCTTGCACCCTCAGTGCCGAACCACTGGCGCCCTTTATGGATCTTCTGGTTCTCGGGGACGGCGAAGAGGTCATCCACGAGATCCTAGACACGTACCGCCAGTTCAGAAGGCAATTGAGGAAGACCGGGATGGCCGTGGGGAGGAGTGATGGTGTCCGCCGCGAACTCCTGCGCGTGATGGCCAGTATTGACGGGGTCTATGTACCATCCCTGTACCGGGTTGAGTACAAGCTCGATGGTACCATTGAAGGGGTTTTTCCTGTAGACCCCGATGTGCCAGCCCGTCCGAGGCGGCGGGTGGTCAGGGACCTGGATGCTGTCGAGGGTTGTCCAAGGCCAATTGTTCCCTATCTGGACGTGGTCCACGACCGGGCCGTGGTGGAGGTTTTCCGGGGATGTACCCGTGGGTGCCGTTTCTGCCAGGCCGGTATAATCTACCGCCCGGTGCGGGAGCGGTCACCGGAAAAGGTGAAAGAGATTGTGGCCCGGCTCGTGGAAGAAACAGGACACGACGAGATTTCCCTGGCTTCCTTGAGTACCGCCGATTACTCAGCTGTAGAGGAGACCATCGAGGACCTGGTTCGGGAGTACGGGGAACGTGGGATTGGGATTTCCCTGCCTTCCCTGCGGGTTGACACCTTTTCGGTGGGTCTGGCGCAACAGGTCCAGCGGGTGAGAAAGGTAGGGTTGACCTTTGCCCCCGAGGCAGGAACCCAGAGGCTGAGGGATGTCATCAACAAAGGGGTGACTGGAGAGGACTTGCTGGAGGCGGCCGAAGCAGCTTTCCGGGCGGGTTGGACGCGTTTGAAACTGTACTTCATGGTTGGGCTGCCAACAGAAACCACCGAAGATATTGAAGGCATCGCCCGCCTGGCTTACCGCGTGCTGGAGGTCTTCGACCGGGTGCGCAGCCAGGCCCGGCAGGGTGAGAAAAAAAGCGCCAACAGGGGCCAGCGAGGAAGGAACCTTAGGTTGACCGTTAGCACCTCCTGTTTTGTTCCCAAGGCTCATACCCCGTTCCAGTGGGAAGCACAGCTGGCGCTGGAAGAACTGAGACGGAGACAGAAATACCTCGCCTCTCTGCTCCGGGATCGAAGGGTGGAGTACGACTGGCACGACCCTGATCTTAGTATGATTGAGGCTGTTTTTTCACGGGGAGACCGCCGGTTGGCCCCGGTCCTAGAGAGGGCCTGGCGGTTGGGGTGCAAGTTCGACGGGTGGTCGGATCACTTTCATTTTGACTTGTGGCTGCAGGCCTTTCGTGAGACAGGAGTGGACCCCGGCTTTTACGCCTTGCGGGAGCGTGATCTGGCTGAGGTGCTCCCGTGGGACCACTTGGAGGTGGGGGTTACCAAGGATTTCTTGCGCCGGGAGTATGCCCGTTCCCGGCGCGGTGAGCCGTCACGGGACTGCCGGTTTTGGCAGTGCACTGACTGCGGGGTCTGTCCCGGGTTGGGGGTATCCTTACGGCTGAAAAGTGAACAGGGTTTTGGCTGCGGCAGATGACTGCAGGGTCGGGAAGGGGTGCTGACCGGTATGAAGGTGATTCGAGCCAGGCTGAAAAAGGGGGAGGAGGCCAGGTTCATATCTCACCTTGATTTTACGCGGGCCGTGGAGAGGGCGGCCAGGCGTGCTTGCGTCCCGCTGGTGTTATCAGAAGGCTATAACCCCCATCCAAGGCTGTCTTTCGGTCCTGCTCTACCGGTTGGGACCACCAGTGATGCTGAGTACGTGGATTTTTACCTGGACGGGGAGATTTCAGCGGCGGAGTTCGCCCGGCGGCTCAAACCACAGTTGCCGCCAGGGCTTTCCCTGGTCGAGGCCCGGGAGGTTTGGAAGGGTTCCCCCTCCCTGACGTCACTCCTGGACACGGCCTCCTACCGGGTTCAAGTGCCGGTGCAACCCGACCTCTCCCTGGCTGGGGTGGAAGAGGCGGTCCAGAGATTCCTGGCGCAGGAAGAAATCGAGGTCACTCGTTTGCGGAAAAAGAAAGGGCTGCGTCGTGTCAATATCCGTCCGGGTATTTTCAGCGTGGAAACCGTGGAACTTTCCGGTGGTCGGTTGGTTTTCGATATGAAGCTTGTTACCGGTAGCCTGGGGACGGTGAGGCCGGAGGAGGTTATTGAAGCCCTGGCCAGTTTCACCGGGTGGACCCTTGGAAAGGAGGGGAGAAGAGTTCACCGGACAGGGCTGTACTGCCGCAGGGACGGGCGGTACTGGACTCCGATGGAAAAACCCCATTCTGCAGCCGGGTCGACGGGTAGCTGAGTAGGATGCAGGTCTTTTCGGGCGTACTCGAGCCGGTTTTTTCCGGCACCCGTGGGTTTGTGCGGGTCATGAACTGCTTTTCGACCCTCAGCACAGTTTGTGTTTGATTCGGAATGCCGGTTTCTGGTTCTGTTCATAACTCAGGTTTTTTGGTTCAGGTTTGCTTATTTTCGTTTTTTGGGGAGCTGATTTATGTTTTGACTAAGGAAATCTTGGTTAATGTTGATGACGACGAAACCCGGGTAGCTGTGTTGGAATCAGGTTTACTGGTTGAGATTTACCTGGAACGGCCTCCACACCAGAGGGTTGTGGGGAACATCTACAAGGGCAAAGTGGATAACATCCTCCCGGGGATGGAAGCTGCCTTTGTTGATATCGGACTGGAGCGCAATGCCTTTTTATACGTCGATGATGCCATGGAAGCCCGGACCGGGGACGAGGCTGATGACGATGCGGTTTTCAGGGTTAGGGCGCACAGCATCAAGGATCAGAGCATCAAGGACCTTCTCAAGGTGGGCCAGGACGTTATTGTTCAGGTAACAAAAGAACCCATCGGTAACAAGGGAGCCCGGGTTACTACCCATCTTACTCTGCCCGGCCGCTACCTGGTCCTGATGCCGACCGTGGACTACGTGGGAGTATCGCGGCGCATCGAAGATGAACACGAGCGCGAACGCCTCCGGAAACTTGCGGAAGAGATCCGGCCTTCCGGCATTGGTCTCATCGTAAGAACGGTGGCTGAAGGTAAAGACGAATCGGCCCTGCGCGGGGATCTCAAGTTCTTGCTCCGGCTCTGGAACCGGCTGCGCGGCAAGGCGAGGCGTGTGAAATCCCCGCAGCTCCTGCACCGGGACCTGGGCCTGGTCTTCCGCATCGTGCGGGACCTTTTTACCGAGGACGTAGACCGCCTGTATGTTGACGGCCGGTACGAGTACGAAAAAATCCTGGAACTCCTTGAGTACATTTCACCAGGCTTGAAGGACCGGGTGCAGCTTTTCGACAGCCGTGACCGCTCGGTTTTTGACCTTTACGGCCTGGAAGCCGAGATCGAAAAGGCCCTGCAGCGGAAGATTTGGCTCAAGTGTGGAGGGTACCTGATCATCGACCACACCGAGGCCCTGACCTCGATAGATGTCAATACAGGAAAATACGTGGGTTCCACCAACCTGGAAAATACGGTTTACAAAACCAATATGGATGCGGCCCGGGAGATTGCGCGCCAGTTGAGGTTACGGGACATCGGTGGGATCATTGTGGTGGATTTTATCGATATGGAGGACGAAAAGCACCAGCAAAAGGTTCTCCAGGCGTTGGAGGAGGAACTAAACCGAGACAGAACGAAGGCCAATGTTCTGGGGTTAACCCGTCTGGGCCTGGTGGAGCTAACCCGAAAAAAGGTCCGCCAGGGAGTGGACCAGGTAATGCAACGGGAGTGCCCTTATTGCGAAGGAAGGGGCCGGGTGTTATCTGAAGAGACCATGAGCCGCAAGGTCCGCCGTGAAATTAAACGGATTCTCCGGAATACCAGCAGTGAAGCCATCTTGGTCGAGGTTCACCCTGCGGTGGCGGCGCTCCTGATCGGCGGCGGTGGCTGTAACCTGAAAAAGCTCGAGCGGGAAACCGGCAAGCACATCTACATCCGGGGTTCTGAAGAATGCCACATGGAGACGATGAACCTCAAGGCCCTGGGGTCGAAAGAGGAGGTTGAGGCCCGAGCCCTTCCAGTTCAGCCGGGCGAAATCATTGAGCTCAAGGTTGAAGAACTCCACGCCAATAATCCATCAGATGGCATTGCACGGCTTGAAGGGTACGTGATCAACATTGAAGGTGCGGGCAAAATGGTAGATAAGAAAGTGAGAATTGAAATTACTAAAGTTTTCCGAACTTACGCCAGGGCACGCATTATCGATTGAGTCGGACCCTAAAGAGGGTTTAAGGTTTTCCTTTGCCTCCTTTGCCCTGACTTTCATTGACTAGGGAGCCCCTTTATGCTAAAATCAAAAGCCGTAAGCCAGAGTGATGGAACGCGGCTTCAACCGCTCGGAACGGGTTTTCAAGAACAGGTCGCATGCCCTGTCACCTGTTTCCGGCGAGTCTGCACGTACGGGGGAATGAAAAATGTATGCAATTATGGAAACAGGGGGTAAGCAGTACCGGGTTTCCGAAGGTGATGTCATCAGGGTTGAGAAGCTGCACTGTAATCCCGGGGATGAGGTTGAGTTTGACCGGGTTCTGGCCATCAGTCGCGATGGGGAGTTGTTAATAGGGAACCCGGTGTTGGAGACTGCCCGGGTGGTTGGGAAGGTCTTGGAACACGGCAAAGGCGAGAAGATCAGGGGTTTCAAGTATAAAGCAAAGGTAAAATACCGGCGCCGGTACGGGCACCGGCAGCCCTACACTGCGGTTGAGATTAAGAAAATAGAGGAAAAAAGGGAAGAGAAAAGCGAAGAAGAGGGGTAAGATGGTCCGGGTCAAGGTCCGCTGGGAACGTGGACAGATAACGCGTCTTGAAGTTACCGGCCACGCGGGATTTGCCCCAAGAGGGGAAGATATCGTTTGTGCCGCTGTTTCGACCCTGGCCCAGACGGCAGTGGTTGGATTGCGTGAAGTGGCAGGAGTTGTTCCAGAAGTTACGGTCCGGGAGGGTAACCTTTCCTGTGAAATTCCCCGGCTTGCGGGTGATGCCTTGGAGAAGAGCCAGGTCATCATGAAAACCGTACTTCTTGGGTTTAAAGGGATTGAGAAGGCTCATCCCGAATATGTTGAGGTGTTAGAACAGGAAGCAGTCTGAGGACTGCTGGTGACGTTTTGGAACCTGGGTTTTGAGGAGGTGAAGCGTAGATGAGGTTTGATCTTCAACTCTTTGCCCACAAGAAGGGTGTTGGAAGTTCAAGAAACGGAAGGGACAGTACATCCAAGCGGCTTGGAGTAAAACGGCATGATGGTCAGTACGTAACGGCCGGCAGTATCATTGTCCGCCAGAGAGGAACGAAGGTTCACCCTGGCCTGAACGTTGGCGTCGGGGGAGACGATACCCTCTTTGCCAAGGTAGATGGATATGTTACTTTCCACCGTAAAGGTAAGGACAAGAAGCAGGTTAGTGTTCTACCTGAACAGGTGGCTTGACTCGTAGAGGCTGGCTGGAAAAAGATGGGTATTCAAGGTCTGGCTTTGTTGCCGGCCAGGTCAGGCCGGAAAAGGAGCCCCGGTGTTGAACCGGGGTCTTTTTTTTCGCAGGAAAAGGATGCCGGGCAGCGAAGAATTATGTGACCAGCCGGCAAGGTTTTGTGGCCACGTTGTGCTCGTTAGGGGGTTGAACAAGATCATTTATTGGGTGCTTGTCGTCGTTTTTGGCTGCGAGCTGCTGCTGTTGGTTCTTTGGGCCGTCGCAGGCTCAATCGGTTTAGGGCTTACAGGGTTAGGCAGACAGCCGGTTGTTCCTTTCCTGGTTGTGGGGCTGCACCTTGCCCTGGGGGTGGTTACGACCGGCCTGGTGGTTAAACAACGGAAAGCGGAGCAGGACAAAGAGGACCTCATGCGCAAGCTAGAAAGGCAAAAAAACCACGATATTCTGCTGGTGGCTGAAAGCAACCGCCACTGTTTTATGAACCATATCCAGGTCCTCTCCGGCTGGTTACAGTTGAACCGGCCGGAAAGGGCCCGTCAATACCTGGAGAGGGTCCGGGAGGGAATCCGCCGTGAGGCGCGGATGGTTAGAATGGTCACCGCCGACCTGGCGGCGGTCCTTTTAACAGAACAGACATATGCCGAGTCCAGAGGGATTCCTTTCTGCATTGAGGTCACCGGGCCAGTTGGAGAGCTCGGCGCTTCTTTTGAGTTTGTGCCTGTCCTGTTCTCGGCCATGCTCCGGGGGTTTACGACCTATGTGGAATCACAAGGAAAGACTGGGAAGATCACGGTGAGGATCTGGCAGGACGAGGGCGGGCTTTCAGTCTTCGATATTGAGGTTTCCGGTGTTAAGATTCCACGTGAACGCTGGGAGGAGAAGGCCT
>SESX01000052.1 GCA_004367365.1 Candidatus Acetocimmeria pyornia | reverse complement strand
GACCGGGAGCCCCCTTGGCAGCGGTGAGGCCAGGGGCCGGAAAGACTTGTCTGAAGCCCTGGTCCCCAGAACCTTCCCGGTCGACCTGGCTGCTGCGGCAGGCGCCGGCGGTGGACATACCCCGGGAGCGGTTGTTCAACTGCTCCCCCAGGCTGCCGGTAGGCGAGAGGTGGTTTGCGCCAGTTACAGGGGCTCTCTGGGCACGCTGGTCCAAGGGATTTTCCGGCGTTACCGCCGTCTGGTCTTTATCATGTCCTGCGGCATCGTTGTGCGATTGATTGCTCCCCATCTCAAGGACAAGTGGACTGATCCAGCTGTTGTGGTTCTGGACGAGGCTGGGAATTTTGCGGTGCCCCTGCTTTCGGGACACTGGGGAGGTGCGAACCGGTTGAGTAACGATATCGCCGAAGCCGTGGGGGCCAAGGCGGTGGTGACAACGGCGAGCGAGACCAGGGGACTCATAGCTCCCGAGGTCATGGCTGCTGACCTCGGCTGGGAGGTTGAACCTGCCCAGGATGTAAAGCAAGTCAGCGTTGCCCTTGTAAACGGGCAAACCGTCGCCCTGTACCTGGACCATGGACTCCCGAGTGGTGGGCCCAGAGGCAATGCGCCCCTGGGTCTGGGGGTGATGCCTTCCTTCAGGGGTGGACCCTTCGTCAACAGACCGCGGCCAGGAGATGTGCCACCAGGCGTGGTTGAGTTGTGGACCCGTTTTTGCAGTCAATTCGTAATCCTGCCTTTCGACGAACTGGACAGGTCAGCGGAAGAACGAGACCGCGTCAACCCCCAGGCGGTGGTCCTGGTGACCAACAGGGTCCTGCGTCTGTCTCTTGGTACTCCTTGCCTCTTTCTGCGCCCGAAGAACCTGGTTGTCGGTGTCGGCTGTCGTCGTGGGGTCAGCGCCAGAGCAGTCATGGAAGCCATTGAGGCAGCTCTCGCTGCGGTGGGCCGCGCGCGGGGGAGTGTTCGGACCCTGGCATCCATTACCCGGAAACGGGATGAACCCGGGCTGAGGGAAGCAGCGGCCGAACTTAAGGTACCCCTGGTCTTTTTTGAGGCGGGGGAGATTTCGACCCAGGTGGGACGCTTTCGGCCCTCGAAGATGGTGCGACAGAAAATAGGAGTTGATGGTGTATGCGAACCTGCGGCCCTTCTGGCCTCTCGGGGCGGCCAACTGATCCTGCCCAAGCGGATCCAGGCGGGGGTGACCGTGGCGGTTGTCGAGGAGAATTATGGGTAGTTGGAATCGGACCCGGTGAGCACCGGGATCTGACCGGTGAGGTCCTAGATGTCTTGGAAAAAGCAGAGGTGGTCGTTGGATACAAAACTTACCTGGACCTCATCGAGGATTTGCTCACTGGGAAAGAACTGGTAATTTTCGGCATGAAGCAGGAGATCAAGAGGTGTGCCGCGGCCCTGGAACTGGCCCGAAAGGGACGGCGCGTTGCCCTGGTCTCCGGTGGGGACCCGGGGGTCTACGGCATGGCCGGGCCTTTGCTGGAGATGGCGGTGAGAAAGGGTGAGAAGGTCGGGATCCGGGTTATTCCAGGGGTCACGGCAGCCACGGCGGCGGCCGCCGAACTGGGGGCGCCGCTGGCCCACGATTTTGCCGTCATCAGCTTGAGTGATCTTTTGACCCCCTGGTCTACCATTGCCCACCGCTTGGAGGCGGCGGCAGCCGGTGATTTCGTCACCGTACTCTACAACCCCAAGAGCCGGCACCGGGGCTGGCAGATTAGGGAAGCAAGGAAGATTTTCCTGTGTTACCGGTGTCCCGGTACACCAGTGGGAATCGTTCGCAATGCCCGCCGCTGCCACGGGGAGGTTGTGGTCTCGACCCTTGGCGACTTTCTGGAGGTCCCCATGGACATGGCCACTACCGTGATCATCGGCAGCTCAACCACCTACCGGTACGGGGATTGGATGATCACGCCCCGTGGATACCCGGTGGGGGCCAATGAGGGCGGCTCCGTCCCTTTTTCCTGCCCCAGGCCTCCCCTTTTACATGGGAAACCAGCGCCTGGCAGGGCGGAGAAGGAACACTTCTCCAACCCGGGGTTGTCTAGGAAGGATGAGGCCCTGAAACCGGACCTGGCGGGCACCGATGATGCTCGACCGAGAGGGATGGCAAAAGCGACGCAGCGGGCAGTGGTGGTCATGGCCGGCACCCGGGAGGCCCACGAGACCATCACCGTCCTCGCCCGGAACGGATACCGCGTGGTGGCAACGGTGGTTACATCCTTCGGGCGAAACCTGGCCGAGGCCGCAGGGGCGGATGAGGTGGTTGTCAGGGCCATGACGGCAAGAGACCTGGCGGGCCTGCTGGACCGGGAAAAAGCCCTGGCACTGGTTGATGCTACCCATCCCTTTGCCGTGGAGGCCACCTGTACTGCGCGGGAGGCCTGTCATGCTGCCGGTGTCCCCTACCTGCGCTACGAACGCCCTGGGATTGTGGATAAAGGTGATGGGCGGTCCTTGGCTTGTGGGCGGGCCGGGAACCACGGGAGAAGGGATACCGGTCGGCAAGCTGACGAGTTGACGACTCCTTTCCAAGTAGCCGCCCATTACGCTGAAGCGGCCGAAATGGCGGTGCGGGCGGGCAGTGTCATCTTTCTCACGACAGGGAGCCACTCCCTCGAGGTCTTTGTCCGGGCCGCGCGGGTGGCCGGCAAGAGGATTGTTGCCAGGGTCTTACCAGACGAGGGCGTCTTCCAGAAGTGCCTCAACTTGGGCCTTGGTCCGGCGGATATCGTGGCCATGAAGGGGCCTTTCAGCCGCGCACTGAACGAAGCACTCTTTAGGCAGTACGGGGCAGACGTCCTGGTGACCAAGGACAGCGGCACGGCTGGGGGCCTCGAGGAAAAGCTTGCTGCCGCGCGTACACTGGGCATCCCCGTCGTGGTGGTGAAAAGGCCGAAGCCTCTGGTGGATGCCCCAGATCCTGGCGGTGTGAGGGAGGCTTCAGGCCTGCACTTTGTAACCGTACGCAGTGGGGAAGAAGTGCTGCAAATCTTGACCAGGCTCGAGACCGGGATGGGTCACAAGGAGGAAATTTAGGTTGCGATCTTTTTGGGACCCGCAAGGGATTGAGGCCAGGAGTTTTGAGATCATCGAGGAACTGGTTGGCAAAACCCCAGGATACCGGGAACTTGCCCCCGAGGAAAGGGCTGTTGTCTGCCGTGTGGTCCATACCACCGGGGACCTAGAGATGGCCTCTTCGGTCAGGATGGGACCGGGGGCGGTTTTGACTGGTATTAGGGCGCTGAAAAAGGGGACCAGGATTTTTGCCGATGTCAAGATGGTGCAGGTGGGGATCAACGTGTCCCGGCTGGCCAAGCTGGGCGGTGAAGTGTACTGTCTCATTGACGATCCGGCTGTAGTCCGGGAAGCGGAAAGACAGGGGATAACCCGGGCCGCGGCCGCCGTGCAGGCTGCGTGCCCCGAAGGCCAGGTGGTGGCCATCGGGAATGCTCCCACCGCCCTCTCCGCGTTGTGTGACCTCGTTGAGCGAGGACACATCCAGCCCGCCTTGGTGGTGGGTACCCCGGTCGGCTTTGTCGGGGCGGCGGAGGCCAAGGAGCGCCTGGTCAACCAGGACGTACCCTGGATAACCACCTGCGGCACCCGGGGCGGGAGTGCTGTTGCGGCCGCGGTCGTGAATGCTCTCATCCTGCTGGCCTTGGATGCCGGTAGTGCTTATTCAAGATAAGGGGGTCAGGGAGATTGGGTATTCCGGCCCTGGTTATTGCCGGTACTCACAGTGGGGTTGGAAAGACCACAGTGGCCGTGGGCTTGATGGCTGCCTTGCGCAACAAGGGGTTGAGGGTACAGCCCTTTAAGGTGGGTCCCGATTACATCGATCCCGGCTTTCATACCCTGGCCACCGGTCGCATTTCGCGTAACCTGGATGGTTGGATGTTCACTGGTGCTGGGTTGAAGGAACTCTTCACCCGGGCCACCCGTGATGCTGATCTAGCCCTCATCGAGGGGGTGATGGGGCTTTTCGATGGTGCCGAACCAGTGGACGAAGTTGGGAGTACGGCGCAGGTAGCAAAGAAGTTGGGGGCTCCGGTCCTGCTGGTGGTTGACGCCCAAGGGATGGCCCGGAGCGCCGCTGCCATGGTTCTGGGGTACCTGCGCCTGGACCCTGACCTGAAAGTGGGTGCTGTCCTGTTCAACAAGGTCGGCGGCGAGGGGCACTTCCGGTTGCTCTGTGACGCGGTGGCTTCAACCGGGGTACCGGTGGTGGGCTACCTTCCCAAGGACGAGGGCCTGAAGATCCAGGAACGCCATCTGGGGCTTGTGCCGACCCAGGAGGGAAAGGGGTTGAGGGAGCACCTGGACCGGCTTGCCGCCAGAATCGCCCAATCTGTTGACCTGGGAGCATTGATGCGGGTGGCGCGAGGGGCCGAGCCTGTTGCCGCCCGTCGTTCCATTTTTCCCCAGGTGCCGCGACCAGTCCGGGCGCGCATCGGCCTGGCCAGGGACCGTGCTTTCCATTTCTACTACCAGGACGGCCTGGACCTTCTGCAGGAACTGGGGGCAGAACTGGTGGAGTTCAGCCCCTTGCAGGATGAAAAACTGCCGGAGGAGGTTGATGCCCTTTACATCGGCGGCGGTTTCCCCGAGGTTTTTGCGCGGGAATTGGCGGAGAACGAGGCCATGAAGAGAAGCATCAAAAGGACGGCACGGTGCGGTCTGCCGGTCTATGCCGAGTGCGGAGGACTGATGTACCTGTCCGAGGGGATCACTGGTCTTGACGGGGTGTTTGCGCCCATGGTGGGACTGCTCCCCGGACGGACCAGGATGCAACGGGAGCTGGCGGCGCTGGGTTATGTACGTGCGCGGGCCCTCGCAGACAGCCCTGTAGCCCGGAAAGGGGATCTTCTCGTGGGCCATGAGTTCCACTGGTCGACCTTGGACCCTGGAGAAGGCTGGCGCTGGGCCTACCGGTTTTCAGGTCGCAGGGCAGGGGAGAAGACCGATGGTTACGCAGGGGGCAGTATCCTCGCCTCTTACTTACACATCCATTTTGGAGCCAACAGGGAGGCCTGTGAACGGTTCCTCGCTGCGGCTGCTGCTTACCGTGCCCGCCTCGAATTCGCGTGATTTTCGTTCTCCGCGGTGGCGCTGGGGTGGCTCGGGGCCTATCAACCCGTGATATCGAAGAAGCATTCACAGTAAGAAAGGAGTTTCGGATGCCAAACGACAAAAATATCCCGCAGGATTGGAGGGTCAAATTTGGGACGCAGCAGGAGCTTAGGGTGACGAAAGGCCAGTGCTTACCCTGCGTAATCCCTTTCCAAGGGCCTATTGGTTAACATCTCGTACAGTTTGAGGGTTTTTTCGGCCATTCTTTCAATGGAGAACTGGCGGGCGGTACGCCGGGAATTTTGGGTCATTGTTGAATAGAGTTCCGGGTTATCCAAAATCCGAGCAACCGCCGAGGCTATTTCCCCTGCCTCGGGTTCTACCAAGTAGCCGTTCTCTCCGCTGACGACGACATCCTGGCTTCCGTACGAGATGGCCGAAACCACGGGCAAACCAACGGACATGGCTTCCAGGAGAACTAGTCCCTGGGTTTCTGTGACGCTGGGGAAAACAAAAAGGTCAGCAGCCTGGTAGGCGTCGGCTAAGGCCTGGTTCTGCAGCCGTCCGGTGAGGATGACCCCGGGATCAGACCCTGCGGAAATCAGGTCCCGAAGTTTTTGCTCGTAAGGTCCACTTCCGACGATGACTAAAGAGAGGTCTTTCCTGGCCTGACGCAGGATCCTGTATGATTGAAGGAGGAGTTCGAGGTTCTTTTCTTTTCCCAGGCGGCCGGTATAAAGGAGGATCCTGTGGTTTTTGGGGATTCCCCATTCTTGAAGGAATTTCTCCTTTGAACCGAGTGTAAACCGGGAGAGCTCAATCCCTGTCGGGATCACACGCATTTCGACACGTACACCGCGCTGGTGGAGGAGCTTTTTCAATCCGGAAGACGGGGTGATGACTGCACTGCAGTTGTTGCAAAAGTTGCGTGTACGCCGGATCAGGTAGTGCTTAACCGAGTTGTTGGCCCCGGGGAAATAATGGATGTACTCCTCGTACAGGGTATGATAGGTGAAAACAACCGGTATTCCCAACCTTTTTCCCAAGCGGGCTCCGGAGGCCCCCAGAAGGAAAGGTGAGTGGATGTGAATGACATCGAGACCCAGCTTTCTGATGGTGTTGCGCAGGCGGGCCGATACTGGTAAGGCGAGCCTGAAACCAGGGTTGGTCGGAGTTGGTATCGATTGAAACCTGAAGATAGTCTGGCCCTGGTCAGCGTCTTGGGAATTAGGGTAGTTGGGGGCAAAAATATATACCTTGCAGCCCTGGCGCTCGAACTCCTTGGTGAATAACTCTATGGACGTAACTACTCCACTAACATAGGGTTTATAAGAATCTGTGAAGATCCCGATTTTCAAGCAGGTTCCCTCCCGCTGCACTGCTGCCAAAGTTCTTTTTCCCAATAAACCGACGATTATCCATTACCCTCTGTTCCATTTATTCTTTGTCCCCTGGATTACATCCTGCCCAGTTCTTCGATTCTTCGACCAGATTCTACTCAGGTCCTCGACACGTGTCCTTGCCCCGGCCTCACGATGCCCCAGTGTATAGACAGAACCCCTTGAGGGATAATCTGACAGTGAGAAAAGGAATTCTTCTCTCCCTGCAGAAGTCCTCTATGACGAGGATGAGGGAAAGTGATTTACGGAACAGGAATCGATATCATTGAGACCCAACGCCTGGAACGGGCGGTTCGGCGGTGGGGGGACAGGTTCTTGTCTCGGCTCTACACGCGGCGCGAGCTGCAGCTGGCCCGCTCCGGGCGCTCTTTTTACCAGAGCCTCGCGGGCAAATTTGCTGCCAAGGAAGCTGTCCTCAAGGCCCTGGGAACCGGGCTCCGGTCGGGCCGGTGGGTCGACATCGAAGTGGTGCCAGATCGTTTTGGGAAACCCGAGGTGGTTTTCTCCGGGCGGTTTAGGGACCTGGTTGTGCGCCTTGGTGTTCAACAAGTGCTGGTGAGTGTCTCCCACAGCCGTGACTATGCCGTGGCGACGGCCTTGGTGCTGGCCCCAAAACGAGAAGACGGCCCGGAGGGGTGTCGGGAATGAAGGTTGCAACTGCTGCCCAGATGCGTGAGATGGACCGCCGGGCCATTGAGGAGTACGGAATCCCCGGCCTCGTGCTCATGGAAAATGCCGGTTTGCGGGTCGTGGAAGTGGTGCGGAAAATCCTCGCCCAAACCGGAGGGAACCGGGTGTCTGTGGTGGCCGGTCGTGGTAACAACGGTGGGGACGGCTTTGTTGTGGCCAGGCATCTTTACAACACCGGTATCGAGGTTTCGGTCTTCCTTTTTGGGTCCAGGGCCATGGTAACAGGTGACGCGCTGGTTAACCTGGAGATCTTGGAGCAGATGGGCCTGGAGGTGGAAGAGGTCCGGGAGGCTGGCACCACCCCCTGCTCTCGGATTCAAGAAGTGCTGAGAAGGAGTTCCGTGGTTGTTGACGCCCTCTTGGGCACCGGGATTTCAGGGGAGGTGAGGGAGCCGGCGGCTTCAGCCATCGCCCTCATCAATGACTCCCAGAGGCCGGTAGTTGCAGTAGATATCCCATCCGGGATTCACACCGACACCGGTCAGGTACTGGGTGATGCCGTAAGGGCCACAACCACGGTGACCTTTGCCCTGCCCAAACCCGGTCTCCTGGTTTACCCGGGTGCTGGTTACTGCGGGCGCCTGGTGGTGGCTGATATCTCCATCCCGAAGGCTGTCACCGGGTCAGTAGAAACAGATATCGACCTGGTTACCAGCAAGGCCATTGCCCGGCACATCAAGCCCCGAAGGCCTGATACCCACAAGGGCCACTTCGGCAGGGTGTTGGTGGTGGCGGGGTCCCCGGGGTTAACCGGGGCGGCGGTCCTGGCTGCCCTCGGGGCGTTACGGGGGGGAGCAGGTTTGGTTACCCTTGCGGTTCCTGCTTCAGTACACGACATCGTGGAGGTCAAGGTAACCGAGGTCATGACGACACCTCTACCCGAGGGGGCAAGGGGCTGCCTTGGACGAGGATCCTTGGACCGCGTCCTCTCCTTGGCCCGTGAAGCTGATGTTGTTGCAGTGGGCCCGGGTCTCTCCCAGGCAGCCGGGGTCCGAGAGTTTATGACAGGACTCGTGGCCAACTGTCCGGTTCCATTGGTAATCGATGCCGATGGGCTCAATGTCTTGAGTGGGAACCTGGAGTTACTGGCTGCAGCCGGTGCTCCCGTAGTTATCACTCCGCACCCGGGAGAAATGGCCCGTCTTCTTGACTGCAGCCCTTCGGATGTCCAAGGGGACCGCTTCGGGAGTGTCCGGCTTGCTGCCCGCAGGGCGAAAGCAGTGACGGTCCTCAAGGGAGCTAGAACCCTGGTCTGTAGTGCGGGCGGGCACCGGGTCTTCATCAACCCGACCGGGGGCCCGGCCATGGCCACCGGAGGCAGTGGTGACGTGCTTACTGGTCTCATTGCTGGTTTTATGGGCCAGGGTATGGAACCCCTTGACGCGGGTGTGGTGGGTACCTGGATTCACGGTGCTGCAGGCCAGGAGGCGGCCCGCGTGAAGGGGGAGCGCGGCCTGGTGGCCGGTGACATTCTGGAAGCAGTTCCGAGGGTGCTCAGACCCTTCGAAGAAGGCTGCCTGGATGGATGGGAGACATTGGGGGAATTGAGTTGGCGCGCCTGAGCAGTTTACGCCCGGTCTGGGTGGAAATCGAACTTGAAAACATCAGGCACAACCTGCGGGAACTGCGGAAGCTGGTGGGGAAGGACACCGTTTTAATGGTGGTGGTCAAGGCCAATGGCTATGGACACGGCGCGGTTGAGATTGCCGGCCTGGCCTTGAACCACGGTGCCAGCTACCTGGGCGTGGCTCTCCTGGAAGAAGGCATTCAATTAAGGCGGGCCGGCCTTGGAGCCCCGATCCTCATCCTGAGCTACACCCCGGAAGAAAGCGCTGAAGCTGTGGTTCGGTTTGGGTTAAGCCAGACAGTGTACACCATGGACCTGGCCCGGGCCCTGTCGAGGGCAGCGGTAGCCCAGAGGAAAAACGCCCGGGTTCACGTCAAGGTGGATACGGGCATGGGGCGGATCGGCTTGAGGCCTGAGGATGTTGTGGGCTTTGTCAGGGAAATCATCGGCCTGCCGGGGATTCGACTTGAAGGTGTCTTCACCCACTTTGCTGCAGCTGAAAAAGAGGACAAGAGCTATACCAATGCCCAGATGGATAAATTTACCCGGGTACTGGAAAACCTGGAGGACAAGGGTATCTACGTTCCCCTGGTCCATGCCGCCAACAGTGCGGCGGTCATCGACCTTCCCTCCACGTATTTCAATATGGTCAGGGTAGGGCTTGCCCTGTACGGTTTGTATCCTGCCCAGACCCCTTCACTCCGGGTTAACCTCAAGCCGGCTATGGCCTGGAAGGCAAGGATTTCCTATCTCAAAACCGTTCCCCCCGGTACCAGTATCAGTTACGGGTGTACCTACACCACGGACCGGGAAGCACGCATCGCGACCCTGCCCCTGGGTTACGCCGACGGCTACAGGCGCGCCCTTTCTAACCGGGCGGAAGTGCTGGTTCGGGGCAGGAGGGCGAAGGTAGTTGGTTCCGTCTGCATGGACCAAATGATGGTGGATGTTACAGACATTCCAGCGGTGAGCATGGGAGATGAAGTGGTCCTGATGGGAAAGCAGGGGGAAGAGGAGATTAGTGCTGAAGAATTGGCCGGACTTCTCGGTACCATTAACTACGAAGTGGTTACTACCGTAGGGGGGCGGGTTCCTCGGCTTTACCTGGACCGCGGCCGGCCCGTCCTGTTGGTTGATTCCATGGGCAGAAATGAGATATAATACTAGCACATGAAAATGCCTCTATTTTTGGTTCGTGGGGGTGTTCCCTCTGTCAACTTCAAAACGTATCAGTATTAAACTCCCCGAAGGACTTCTTAAAGAAGTGGACGGAATAGTTAAGATGGAGAAGCGCAGCCGTAGTGAATTGATCCAGGAAGCAATGTGCACCTACTTGGAAGAGAAAAAACGCCAGAAGTTCCGGGAGACAATGATCAGGGGTTACCGGGAAATGGGTGAAATCAACTTGGAGTTGGCCGAGGAAGGTATCATACTGGAAAATGAGGGGTTAAGGCTGGTAAGGGCAAGACTGGCGGAGTGTGAGTAGGGTGAATGTGAAACGGGGCGATGTCTTTTATGCGGACCTCAGTCCGGTTGTCGGTTCGGAGCAAGGGGGGGTCCGACCGGTCCTGGTGGTCCAGAATGACATTGGAAACAAGTACAGCCCTACCGTGATTGTTTCCGCCATTACTTCACAAATCGATAAAGGGAAATTACCTACCCACGTGGAACTTCTGGCCGAAGAACACGGCCTGGAGCGGAACTCGGTGATTTTGCTGGAGCAGATCCGGACCATTGATAAGGGCAGACTGAAGGAAAAAATTGCCCACCTTGATCATGAGACCATGCAGAAGGTGGATGAAGCCTTGGAAATCAGTCTGGGTCTAAAACCAATTTAAAAAATGAAAAGGGAAAAGAGGTCTAGTTAGCATTGGAATCTAACCGTGTTGAATCTGCCGGGAGGAGGAAAAAAGGTCAACTGTTGGTTCAGTCGGTGGAGAGGGCCCTGGCTATTCTGGAGGTGCTGGCCGAGAAAGGCTACCCAATGTCACTGACGGAGATTCGAGACGAAGTTGGGCTCAATATCAGTACCGTCCACCGGCTGCTGAGCACCCTGATGGCCCATGACTTCGTACAGCAGGAGCCGAGCTCAAACCACTACAAACTAGGGTTGAAAACTTTCCGGATTGGTAATGCCGCCCTATACCAGTTTGACATTCGGGCCATTGCCAGACCCCACCTGCGCAAACTGGTCGAACACTGTAACGAGACGGCCAACCTGGTGGTCTGGGACCAGGGGGAAGTGGTCTACGTTGACCAGGTTGAGTCGACCAATATTATGAAAATGATCGCCCGGATCGGAGGGAGAGGTCCAGCGCACTCCACGGCAGCGGGAAAGATCCTGTTAAGTTCATTCCCCCCCGACGAGCTGAAGCAGATCTTGAGCCGGTTGAACCTACGACGGCTGACTTCTAAAACCATTGTCGAACCTGACGAGCTGTTGGAAGAGTTGAAAAAGGTTCGGGAACGTGGTTACGCCTTGGACCTGGGAGGCACAGAGGATCATGTCATCTGTGTGGCGGCTCCCATCCGCGACTACGAAGGCAAGACGGTGGCAGCCATCAGTGTTTCGGGACCATCGGTCAGGATCACAACAGAATACCTGGAAAAGGAACTGGTGCCATTGGTGAAGCGGGTGGCTGGTGAGATATCCCGCGAGATTGGCTACCTTGGACAGCCGGCCGAGGGGCTGGCCGACGAAAAACAGCGAAAGTGTATCTAGGGCTTGTTGTCTATGCCGTCAAAGTGGCAGCAGACAAACAGTGAAAGCTGAACTCAGGCCGGTACGGGGTGCTCGAGAGCGAGTCTGATTGTCTTGGGGCCCTGGGGACCCTGGGAAAAGAAAGGCAAAAAGGGCGAGGGGAGGGAGCGGTACCGGGCCACCAAGGTCCCGAACTCTGGATTAAATAAAGGCAGAGGGGAAGGTCAGTCACGGTTTGTTGAAATTGACAGGTTAAAAGGTTACCCGTAAGAACAGGCGTGTTCTCCAGAACACGAAAGAGGACGCTAAACTGCTGGGATGCGAACCAGCCCATGGGGCTGGTTTTTTCGTTCTGGGGGCGAGGATATCAAGAATTCCAAGGGGGAATCCGGTGTGCTGCTGATGATCGATAACTTTGACTCGTTTACCTACAACCTGGTTCATTACCTTGAAGAACTTGGGCATGAAGTCGTGGTTTACCGCAACGACGCCATCACCATTGATGCCATTGAGGGGTTGAGACCGTCCCACATCGTACTTTCGCCCGGGCCGGGTCGACCTGGGGAAGCCGGGGTCACGATGGGGGTGATCAGGTCCTTTGCCGGGTGGGTCCCCATTTTGGGGGTATGTCTCGGCCACCAGGCCATTGGGCAGGTGTTTGGAGCCCGCCTGGTCAGGGCTTCCCGCCTCATGCACGGGAAAACCTCCTTGATCATGCATGACGGGCAAACGATCTTTTCCGGCCTGCCTTCTCCCTTCACGGCCACCCGGTACCACTCCCTGATTCTGCAGCGGGAAAGTATCCCCAGGTGTTTGACCATTTCTGCTGAAACCGAGTCCGGGGAGGTAATGGCGGTCCGGCACAGGTGGCTGCCCCTGGAAGGGGTTCAGTTTCATCCTGAGTCGATCCTGAGCCAGTTCGGCCACCGGCTCCTGGCTAATTTCCTGGCGCTGAAACCACGGGCTGCCCTGCCTCAAAACCAAGGAAGGGTAAAAAGCACCGGGAGGGAGAATGACCTTGAGACCTCTTGTTGAGAGCGTACAAACACCGCTGTCGGCCTGCGGTATCTACCGGCTCTTCCACCGCCAACCCTACAGCGTCTTTCTGGACAGCAGCCTGCAGCACCCGCAACTGGGGAGGTATTCCCTGATGGGGGTGAGCCCGTTTTTAGTTTTTCGCTCCCGGGGTTCGAGTTACGAGATACGGACGGTGGAAAAGACGGAGACCGGCCGAGGCAATCCCTGGCCGGTGCTGCAAAGCCTTCTCAACCGGTACAGGGTTGAGGAATGGGAACCAGTAGTGCCAATGGCCTGCGGCGGGGCCATGGGTTACCTTGCCTACGACCTGGGCCGGCACCTGGAGAAAATCCCCAACCTGGCTGAGGATGACCTCAAACTCCCTGATGCCTATCTGGGCTTTTACGACCTTGTTATTGTCATCGATCACCAGGCAGAGAAAACCTTCCTGGTTTCAACGGGTCATCCAGAGGGCCGGGAGGAAGCGGCCCGGCGCCGGGCCTTTGAACGCTTGAAAACACTGCAGGCCTGGATTGAGAAAGGGGAAAGGGCCGGGGTGGTGGCGCGGTCTGGGCAGACCTCACGAAAGGCAGTGGAAGGGGTGACATCGAACTTTACTAAAGATGCCTACTGCCGGATGGTCGAAAGGGCCCAGGAGTACATTGCTGCCGGGGATATTTACCAGGTTAACCTGTCCCAGCGCCTGACGACAGGGCTTCCCTGTGCCCCCTTTGAGCTGTACCAAACCTTGCGCCGGATTAACCCGGCTCCCTTTGCTGGTTACCTCAATTTTCCCGGTTTGGTTGTGGCCAGTGCTTCACCGGAGCGCTTTCTGCGGGTCCACAAGGGCAGGGTTGAGACCCGTCCCATTAAGGGGACCCGGCCACGGGGACGCACTGAAGGAGAAGACCTCAAGTTGCGCGAAGAACTTCTCAACAGCCAGAAAGACCGGGCCGAGTTAGTGATGATCGTTGACCTGGAGCGCAACGACCTCTCGCGGGTTTGCCGTCCCGGTACCGTCAGAACGCCGCGCCTTTTTGAACTCGAACAGTACGCGACCGTCTACCACCTGGTTGCCACGGTAGTAGGGGAGCTGAAAGAAGGTAAAGATGTTCTCGACCTGCTGATGGCCTCCTTTCCCGGGGGCTCCATCACGGGGGCTCCCAAAATAAGGGCCATGGAAATTATTGAGGAACTGGAACCGGTGCGACGGGGTATCTACACCGGGTCCATAGGATACCTGGCCTTCAACGGGGATGCGGACCTCAACATCGCCATTCGAACCTTTGTCATCAAGGGGAACCGTGTCTTTTTCCAGGTTGGAGGCGGAATCGTGGCTGACTCTGACCCGGCGGCTGAATACCAGGAAACCCTGGATAAGGCGCGGGCCCTGCTCTGGTCCCTGGGGCAGGATGCCCCTGCCGCAAGGGAAACAGGGCGGTTTGAAGAAGGTTTGAAGGAGGGGTAAGGGTGGAAAGTCGGTCCTTCTATTTCCTAAACGGTGAGATCTTTCCGGTAGACCGGTGCACAATTTCACCCTTCGACCGGGGACTTCTTTACGGCGACGGGCTTTTCGAGACCATGCGCGTCTACAGGGGAATACCCTTTTTATGGGAAGAACACCTTCGGCGTCTGAGGGAAGGGGCAGACTTCTTGGAGATCCCCCTGCCCATGTCGGAGGAGGAGGTCGGCAGGGCCCTGGCCAGGGTGCTCCGGGTCAACCAGGTTAAAGACGGGGTTGTCCGCATGAGCCTCACCAGGGGCCCGGGGCCGCGCGGCCTTGTTCCGCCCGACAGGCCCGAACCGACCTTCTTGATTACCGCCACCAGGGGTATTCCCTACGACAACGGCCTTTACCAGCGGGGATACCGGGCGGTGGTTGTAAGTCTCCGGCGCAACCGGTACTCACCTTTACCCTTCTACAAGACCCTCAACAACCTGGAGGGCATGATTGCTGCCAGAGAAGCCCGGCGGTCTGGCGCCGATGAAGGATTATTCACCAACAGTGACGGGTACCTCTGTGAAGGAACGTTATCCAACTTGTTCCTGGTCCGGAAAGGGGTTCTTCTCACTCCTCCCAAAGAAAGCGGTCTTTTGGCCGGTATTACCCGGAGCCAGGTGATCCAACTAGCCAGGGAAGAAGGGCTTCCTGTTGAGGAAACCCCCCTGGAGCTGGATGACCTCCTTTCTGCCGGTGAAGCCTTTCTCACCAGTTCGGTCCTGGAGATCATGCCCTTGGTTTCGGTAAACGGGAGGCTCATCGGTACCGGCAAGCCTTCACCCCTGACGAAAAGGCTTACCTGCCTCTACCGCGCCACGGTCCTGAACTACATGGAGAAGGAAGTATCCCGTTTACTGGGGTTAAGTGAG
>SESX01000051.1 GCA_004367365.1 Candidatus Acetocimmeria pyornia | reverse complement strand
TCATTAGTGCCAACCCTCTCCTACTGGTCAAGACCGGACACCTCCCGGATTATCATTCTTTGGGGTGCCGCCGTAGACGGCGGCATGGGCGACTAGCCCCCTCGGGACCTGCGGCATAACCGGTCTCGCTCCGGAGCAGTCCTAGGTTCCCAACATCTAATGATACCACTAATGATACCACCTGGTTAAGACCCTGCGAAGTACCCGCCCCAATTTTTATCCAAACCTGGGTAGTGCCGGTGCGTGCAGTAGAGTGGGCTACTTGCCCTGAAAAGGCACCCCTTCAGCCTCGGGCTCGAGGTTGCTCCCCTCCTCCTACCCGGGCCACCTTGTGGCGGTCGGCAATCTGCAGCAGGTCTTCTTTGTCAAAGACCAGGTCTTCTGAACGGTAGGCTGCCAGTTCGAACTTGTCAGCCATGCCCAGGGCGTCAAAAGGACAGGCTTCAACACATAGGTTGCACTGGAGGCATCTGGTCATGTCGATCTTGTATTCATCAAGGAACCTTTTCTTGTTTTCATCTCGATGGGCCGTAATCTCTATAATTCGGGTCGGGCAGGCCCGGGCACAGACCCCGCACGCCGTGCATTTGAGCTTCCCGGAACCGTCGCGCAGCAGGACCGGCACCCCGCGCGTCCCCAAAGGCAGGTTAATTTCCACGTCCGGGTACTGCCGGGTAACCTTGCGCCGGAAAAAGTTCTTAATCGTCACGGTATGCCCCTTAACGATTCCGACAATGGCCAACCAGATGCTGACTAAACCCAGTGTTCCCATCTTGACCATCAACCTGCCCTCCAAAGAGTAAGGATTCGGGAAGCCCGTCCCTGCCCGTTCGTAGCTACCACTGGTACAGGCTGCAACTGCCGGCTTGTTCCTGATTTTCACTCTTCCTTGGTGCCGCCGCACTGCAAAGCGGCACGGAGAGCACCTCTTTGAAAATACTGGTTCCACCCTGGTTCGTGGTGCCGCCGCGCAGCAAGGCGGCATGGAGCACTACTACGAAAATGCCACTACCCGCCTCGCCAGGGTTGCTCCTCCACTTGTCTTCCTCATTCCCCGTCCCTTCGTGCCTGCGGCATAACCGGTCTCGTTCCGGGGCACCCCGGGCGTGCAACTCATGATCCTAATCGATCAAGGGGCCGCTGCATAACGCCTTCAATTTTCATCCCACGTGGTGCCGCCATGGATGGCGGCATGGAGCACTACTACGAAAATGTCCCCCCGGCGTCTACCCTTCGTTGGCACCCCTGATGCAAACTGCAGCAACCGGCTTGTCGGATTTTCATGCTTCGTGGTGCCCCTGCTTGTGGGGCATGGAACACTACTACGAAAGTGCCGCCATCTGCCTCGCCCGGGGTGCTCCTCCACTCGCCTTTCTTATTCCGCGCCCCTCCGGGGCTGCGGCAGAACCGATTCATGCTTCGTGGTACCGCCGCACCGGTAGCAGCACATAGCAATACCCCGATAATGCTTCCACCCTGGATTTTCATCCTTTCGGGTGCCGCCGGTTTACAGGAGGCACGGGCGACTACTTGTAACATGGCAACACCGTCATAACAGGATCAATCCTGTAATACCAATGTTCACCAGGGCCACCGGAATGAGGAACTTCCAGGCAAGGCCTGTAAGCTGGTCTATGCGCAACCGCGGTAGGGTCCAGCGAATCCACATGATCACAAAGACCAAAAGGTAGGTCTTAAGAAGGAACCAGACCACGGGAGGAAGGAAAGGACCCCTCCAGCCTCCTAGGAACAGGGCCGTACCTACAGCGGAAACCACCACAATGTTGGAGTACTCGACCAGAAAAAATAGGGCCCAGCGCAGGCCGCTGTATTCAACATTGAAGCCCGCCACCAGTTCTGACTCTGCTTCGTTAAGGTCAAAGGGGATACGGCTGAGTTCGGCCAGGGAACCAATTATGTATACCATAAACCCCAGGGGCTGAAGCAGGATGAACCAGAGGCCGTCCTGGGCCCGAATCACATCCTGCAGGCTCAGAGAACCGGCGAGCATAATGACCCCGATCACAGATAGAACCACCGGGACTTCGTAGGCAATAAGTGCCGCTGCGGCCCGCATCGACCCCAGTAGGGCCCACTTATTGTTGGACCCCCAGCCCGCCATGAAGATACTCAGAACCCCGACCGAGGTAACCGCAATTACGTAGAGGATCCCGATGTTGAGGTCACTGATAACCGCTCGCGGCCCAATGGGAACGACCACATAAACCAGTACCGCCGGAAGGAAGAAGACCACCGGGGCCAGGATAAAAAGGAGCCGGTCTGCCGGCCCGGGGACCACATCTTCCTTGGATAGAAGCTTGATGACATCGGCGATGGTCTGCAGAAAACCGTGCGGGCGGCCAACCCGGACCGGTCCAAGGCGGCGCTGGATAAAGCCGCTCACCTTGCGTTCAGCCCAGATTAGAAAGAGGGCATTCAGGGAGATAAAGGCCAGGATGAGCGCAACTTTTGCCAGTGCATCCCACAAGAGTTCCGTCGTAGTCACTGCTCCACCCCCTTTTGGTCCCAGGTGGGAATCTGCCCCACCAGTGCACTGAGAAACCGGCAATGGTCACCGTGGTCCAGGTCCCAGGGCTCAGGTCCGAAAACCGACCAGTAATCATCACCGGTCAATTTCCCCGAGTACAATGTCTATGGACCCGATGATGGCCGTCATGTCAGCCATCCTGTACCCGCGGCTGATGGCGGGGAGAAGCTGGAGGTTGTAAAAGGAAGGAGCACGCCAGTAGACCCGGTAAGGGGTAGCCGAGCCATCACTGACCAGGTAAACACCCAGTTCGCCCCGGGGTGACTCGATCCGGCTGTAGCCCCTTCCCTCGGGAGGCTTGATGACCTTGGGGACATCGGCCCGGACCGGTCCGTCAGGAATGTCGCGAAGCGCCTGGTAGATGATCCTGCTGCTCTGGCGGATTTCACCAAGGCGGACCAGGTAGCGGTCGTAGCAGTCTCCGGAGGTGCCCACCGGGACTTCAAAATCAAACCGGTTATAGATGGAATACGGCCGGTTTTTGCGCAGGTCCCACCGGACTCCCGATGCCCTCAAGAAAGGACCGGAAGCGCTTGAGCGCAGGGCATCTTCCGGTCTGAGCACTCCAACCCCCCTGGTTCGGGCCACAAAAATGGGATTGTTCGTAAGCAGGGCATCGTACTCCCCCATAACCCGGTCCAGGTAATCAAGGAAATCCTCTAGCTCCTTCAGAAAACCGTCGGGCAGGTCATTTCGAACCCCGCCGATCCGGAGGTAACTGTAGAAAAGCCTGGCCCCGGTTAACCGTTGAAAGAGGTCGATAATCAGCTCCCGGTCTCTAAAAGCGTACAGAAAGGGCGTCACCGCACCTAGGTCTAGCCCAAAGGTTCCCAGCCAGAGAAGATGACTCGCAATCCGGTTCAGTTCTGTGACAATCACCCGGATGTACTCAGCCCGTTCAGGAACCTCGAGGTCCATGAGCCTTTCGATGGCCAGGCACATGGCATGCTCGTCAAGCATGGCCGCGACATAGTCATTCCGGTCGCAAAAAGGTACAATCTGGACATAGGTCCAGGATTCACAGATCTTTTCAAAGCACCGGTGCAGGTACCCGAGAACCGGGGTAGCATTGACCACCGTTTCCCCTTCCAACTCCAGGATCACCCGCAGGACCCCGTGGGTACTTGGGTGCTGGGGTCCCATATTGACGATGAGTTCCCTTCTCTTGAGTTCCTTGGCATCCGGGCCTTCCCGATGTTCTTGAGGTCCTATAGGATTAATAGTTTCGTCGGGCTTAGCGTGGGCCATATAGGGTCCCTCCATGCAAGAATCCCTAGACGTTCCATACCTGGTGTTCTCGCCCGTCTCTCGCTTCAGGGCCACCTGTCGGAAAGACCGGTATACATTTTAGTATTGAAGACACCCACCAAAAATATGTAGATGCACCCGTTAAAGAGAAACAGCCGGGGGTTCCTACGAGAACCACCCGACTGAATAAAACCCATAAACAGGAAACCTAGTTAGACCCTCTTCTTGCCGTTCTGTTTGCTTTATGTATACAATAAGCTCTCTTGGACCTGGGGTTTATCTTCTTGAAACTCGACACTGGTGATTAACCACCGGTGGTCATACCGAGAGACAAGCACTTGTGCCCGGAATCGATCCCGAAAACTCGTGCCTCTTTCGACCCCTTCCTGGTCAACGTAACAGCTAACGAGAGCCCTGCCCCGGTTCATGGAAAGTTTCTCTATCTTAACTCTTGAAACTGTAGCCGACACAATAACTTCCTTCTCTTTGATTAACTAGCGGTTGACTTTTCTCCCCCGTTGTAGTTTTTGAGCCCAAAAAGTTCCGGGCCAGGAAACCACTACCGCCCAGAAATCGTCTTATAAGCCCGTACCGCCTTTCTCCCCCGGGAAAGGACATCAAGATCCTGCCTTACTGCTCCGGCTTCTTTGGTCAGAAGCGCCTCTACCTCCGTGTCGATCTCCTGCACCTCTGTGAGGACCCGGTGGATTTCGGCCGCCTCCTCCCGGGAATCGAGTACTCCGACCCCACCGGCGGTATCAACCCTCTTCATCAGTTTCTCACGGCTTTCCAGGAGGGTAAAGACGCCCTCAAGATTCCCTTCTTGAGCTTCCTTCCTCAACTTCCGGCTTAGCATCAGCATCCGGCGGAAAAGGAGGGTGATCTCCCCGGTGACATCACTTCACCTCCCTGCCTAGTGAACCCTCGCGGCTACCGGCACCTCTTCTCCTGCCAGCTTTTTTACGACTGCCTCCAGTCCGGCCAAAAGCTGGGAATCCTGGTAACGCTTCAGGCCTTCCCTGACCCGGTCCAGGGCTGTCTCGAAGCGCTTCTGGTGCAAGTAGCACTTGGCCAGGGCGACATAAACCCGTGCGCCGGGGTCATCTTCGTCCGTAGCTTCCTCGTAATAACGGGCAGCATCCTCGTATTCCCCGTCCTCAAAGCAGATGTCTCCAAAAATAGAGAGGCTCTCGACATCCCGGTATCCCTCTTTGTAGGCTTTAACCAGCTGTTCCACGGCCACCTGGGTAAAGCCTTTCCGGTACAGGAACTTCCCGAGCTCCAGGGAAATCCAAGCCTCTTCCCGGCCCAAGAGCTCAAACATGACCAGTGCCTTTTCAAAGAGGTCGAACTCCTGAGCCGCCACGAGCTGGTCCAGAAGTTTCCAGGCCGCTTCCTCGCATTTTGGAGCCCAGTCCATCTTCACCGGCGGGAGCTCGCCAGCACCCTTTTCCTCCATCAGGCCCAAAAGAACAGTATGAGCCCAGGCATCAGCCACGAAATCCTGACTCTCTGCCAGCCTTTTTAGGGCCTGGAGGGCCTGGGCCGGCTCCCCCAGCAAGAGGTTAACAAAGGCCACCTCCCTTTGAGCAGGGAGAAAATAGGGGCTGTCTTCACCCACCTGGCAGAGGAAGGTTAAAGCCTCCTTCCACGCGCGGTTATCCAGCAAGAGCCGGGCGGTAAGGTAGCGGTAGGCATCGGTACTCCCCTCCGCAATCTGCCGCCGCAGCCTCTCCCGGATCTCTATCTCCCCCTTGGAGCCACCCGCAGATGTCAATAGTCCCGCCAGCCTATCTAAGGCTGGAACCAAATCCGGTTTCTCTTCCAGGGCCTTCAGGTAAGCTTCTCTAGCCTCAACCTGGTTGCCGAGTTTCTCGTGGATCAGCCCGATCTCAAACCAGGTCCGGTAACCGTTGACACCCTTCAGGTGCGGATACCTGAGCTGTCTCGGAAGGCTCAAACACCGCCTGAACTCATCAAGGGCCGCGCCGGGCTCGCCTTTTTCCTTTAGAATCTGGCCCCGGAAGTAGTGAAGGTCGGCAAAGTCGGGAAATTTCTCTATTCCCTCTTCGACATATTTTAAGGCTTCATCCCAGGCCCCAGCCTGTATCAAGGTCAGAACCAGGCGCCGGATGAGGGCAGTGCCAAAGGGCCGCTCAGCTACCCCGTCCACTTCCCAGGCCTCTTTCAGGTACTCCCTGCCCCGGTCAGGGTCGCCGTCACGCAGGTGCTCCATGCCCAGGTTGTACAGTTGGAAGGGAGTAGGCTTGGTCCCCTCCTGAACCTCCCGTTCCAAAAGCCTCAGGTTCCGCCCGCGTTTTTCTCTTTGCTTCTCTCTGGTGTAGCCGATGTGTTCAAGGTTCAAATCGAGGTGGGCAACCTGACCCCCCGCCCTGTAGATCGCAGGGAGGATCTGTTCGTGTACCCGGCCGCTAAACCGGTACCAGGGCCGGTTGCGGAAAAGCCTGAAGACCGGGGCCGATACTTCTGGGGCCTTTTCCGGTTCAAGGATATTGTTGACGGTGATAAAAAACCCCTCGTAGGGTGTCTGCCGCAGCAGGCGCCGCAGGAATTTCCGGTCAACCGGCACCAACCTTTCGTCGGCGTCAATCACAAGGATCCATTCCCCCCGGGCTTCCTCAAGCCCACGGTTCCTGGGGGCACTGAAATCATCCTCCCAGGGTTGGTGATAGACCCTGGCCCCGTAGCGTCGGGCGATGTCCACCGTCTCGTCGGTAGAACCCGTGTCCACCAGGACGATCTCATCTACCACCGGCTTCAGGCTGGCCAGGCAGTGCTCAATGTTCTCAGCCTCATTCCTGGCAATGAGGCAGGCCGTGAGCAGGGGTTTGCTCTTTTTTGCCACCAACACCGATCCCTCCCTGCTGCGTCACTGCACCTCTACCGGTTTGGTCCCAGCCTCAACCGCACCCCCTGAACCTATTGACCGCCAGGCCTCATCCAGGCCCGAGAGAAGCTCGTAGACGATGCGGGCCTTCTCCGCGTTTTTTTCGACGTTGGCCTCCAGCAGGGTTTCCTGCATGAAACCATAAAGCTGCTCCAGGTTCCGGCTCAGGTCCCCGGCAGCTGGATTCAGTGCCGTCCTGAGCTCGGAAATGATGTCCTGAGCCTTAGTCAGGCTGCGGTGCGCATTTTCAATCTCGCCCTTTTCAAGGGCCTCGATGGCTTTCTGCAGCAGCACCCGGCCCCGGGCGTAAACCATCTTCACCAGGGCATAAGGAGAGGCCCCCATCACCTTCTCCTTCTGGTACTCCCGATTGGCAAACTCAAATGACATGAAGGTTCACCTCAAAAAACAGGATAGATCGTGAACTCCAAACCGTCACTGCTCCTTGGTTCCGGCGCCGACCGTAAGGGACCAGCACTAAAGGACAGAGACATCAAAAAAGACAGCCCGTGCAGTAGGAATCGGCCTGAAACCCAGGAGGTTCCTAAGGGCTCACCAATTAAAAGAGCGAGAAACCGACCCTGGGCAGGCTGGCAATCTGGGCACTAAGCCAACTTTGTTGGTAGTTGAGCATGGAAAGGGACCGTTCCAGTTGGGCAAACTTCAAGTAGAGCTCCTCCTCTTTCTCCTCCAGCCTTTGTTCGGCCTCCGCGATCTCCTCTTGTACGTTTTCGATCTGGTCCCCAAGCCGGTCAATCCGGCCGGGAAGGAGCCCATCTGACCCGACCAGTCCTGTCAAAACCGCGTCCAACCGGGTGACAATCCCGTCAAAGCCGTACACGGTTTCCGTGGCCGAGAATAGGGCTTCTACACCTGCAAGATCCTGCTCCAGGGCCTCGCTCAGTTCTGTAGAGTTGATCTCCAGAATCCCCTGTTCCTCGGAAGCTACATCCTGACCGCCCTTGGCCCGGATCCCAATGAGGGCAAGTTGGTCGTAAACATAACCAGGGGAGACATCAACATATCCGGTCACAAGGCGCCGGACCTGGTCCTGAACCCGGATTAAAGAAGGTTCACCCTGAAACTCGCTGCCCTTGGCGGTCAGCTGGTTCAGCCTGCGGTACAGGTCGTTGTACGCATCCACGAAATCCTCGATCTTGTTCCGGATGCCCGAGGTATCAGGATCCACGGTCACGGTGGCTGTTTTCAGAGTCCCATCGTCAAGGGTGGGGCTTTCCCCCTCCAGGGTATAGGTGACCCCTTCGATGACATCACTGAAGGTATTGGAGGACCGGGTCAGGGCCAGCCCGTCAAAATCAAACTCGGCATCCTGGGCGGCCTGAAGCTGGTTCTTGAAAAAGGCCTGGGTATTGTAAGCTTCGACCTCGATAATCCGTGAGTAGTCACCTGCACCGTTGGTGGCTGTAACCTCTACCCGCAGCTGCTTCGCGTTGACGGGGGTGTCCAGGTTTACGGTTACCACACCCCCGGTATTTCCGGAGACGCTTTTCAGCAGGACCCAGGTGCCGGTGTCAGTCGCGCGGTAGTAAAGGTTGAAGTCCCTGATCCCGTACTGTGAGGCTGGGTAGGTTGTCGAATCCAGGGTATGAATCCGGACCTGGTCCACGGTCTGCACCGCGCTAAAGGAGATATCCACCGTATCGGGGTAGGTGTTGGCGGTCGCATCGTTCCAGCCACCACCACTGCCCCACTGGTCAGAGTGGGTGTAGCCGTCGGTGATGGAGCTCGAGGGATAGCTGGAACTGTATTCACTGGATGCCGTGACCACGGCATCCAGGGCGTGATTGGCAACCACACCCAGGCGGGCCAGAACGTTGTTGTCGTCCACCACGCTGATGGAGTTCGCATACCCAGTCTGCTCTGATTCCATCAGCAAGGTATTGTCTACCACCCATGCTTTGACCCCGGCTCCGGCTCCATTGAGGGTATCCCGGATCTCCAGCAGAGTCATATCGGCGGTAATCTCGACCGCGACCCCATTGATGGTCGGGCTGCCGGCCAGCCCCAGGGCCGTACCAGCACTGGCCTGCTGGTCAGAAGCCACCCGGTGGGCCTGGGCCAGCTGCCTTACCACCACTTCGTGGCTACCCACTGCAGCCCCATCCGAGGCCTCGGCCGTGACGATGGTACTGTCGCTGGATGAAGCTGTCCTGGACTGAAAAATATTTTCCTGCAAAAAAGGAGAAAGGGCTTCTTGGAGCGAAGTAGTTAAATCGGTTATTTCTTTCCACATGGCACTGGTAGTCTCAAGGAAGACCTTCTCCTGCTGCATTCTCAGGATCGGTTTTCTCTCCACCAGGATCAGCCCGTTTACGATACTCTCGATATCCAGGTAGCTGGTGCCAAGACCCGTGATTCTCAAAACCCACACCCCATTTCGCTAGCGCGGGGAGGGAGAGGGTGACCGGGCAGCCCTACGAAACCCGGCCACCTCCTCACTTCTCCTTTTTTATCCGAGGAGCTGCAGGACGGTCTGGGGTACCATGTTGGCCTGGGCCAGCATCGCAGTACCTGCCTGGAGCATGATCTGGTTCCGGGTAAACTTCATCATCTCCTGGGCAATATCAGCGTCCCGCATCCGGCTTTCGGCATCAGTGAGGTTGGTCTCCGCGACCCCAAGGTTCCTGATGCTGTGCTCAAGACGGTTCTGGTAGGCACCCAGTTTGCTCCTCTGGGCGGAGATCTTTTCGATGGCAGCCTTGATGGTCTCGATGGCGTCCGTGGCCGCCGCCTGGGTGGTGACCCGCAGCTTCTGACCAGCAGTAACCAGGCCAAGGGCTTCCGCTCCCATGTCATCAATACTGATGGACATTGTCTGGCCCTGGTTCGCCCCGATCTGCAGGGTCATGGAACCATCCTTGCGGGCCACGGTAATGGTAGCTTGCCCACCGTCTCCGATAGTACTGCCGAAGGTGATCTCCAGACCCTCGTAGCCCTTGAGGACCTCTCCGGCCCTGAGGGCCAGAACCTCCTCATCCGAAGGACCAGAAACAGGACCATCTATCTTTACCAGCTTGTCCCCGGCATCCTTGGCCGTCTGCTTTTCGGTGACCGCAAAGGCACTGTTGAAGGCAGTCCGGGCGACACCATCTGAAGTCTCAGCGAGAATCTCGACATCAGTAATGGCGCTGGCCCTTCCGTCCTTGCCTTTGATATAGAGCTTATCGAGACCAACCTCCGTAGTGGTGTCGTAACCAAACTCCATGTAAGTGTCATCGCTGGCGCCGGCTCCGTCAGCTATATGAACATCAGACGCATCAAAGGTGGCCTTGATGGCATCCATGAGCTCACCATAAGTGGTAGTGCTCTCCACCTTGAGGGTGGCAAAAACCTCTTCACCGCCTACCTTTCCCCGGATGGTGATCACGTCACCCTCTTGGAGGCCGAGGGAGTTACTTGACACGTCTGTCAGGTCTACGAGCTTCGTGGTCGTTGTAGCCGAGGTAGACCCGTCTTTGATCTCGCTGGTCTCCAGAACCGTAGCCTGGGCAGTACTAGCGTACGTGGCCGCAATATCAATGTTGTAAACCCCAACCTCAGCCGTAGAAAAGGCCTTGACACCGGTGACATCGGCCGAAGTGGAGACTAGATCATTTGTGTAGATGACCGAAACCCCCTTGGAAGAAACACTTCCGTTCAGGAGTTTCTTAGTGTTAAACTCAGTGGTGCTGGCAATGCGGTCGATCTCCTCGATCAGCTGGTTGATCTCGTCCTGGATCTTGAGGCGGTCGTCCAGGGTCTTGGAGTCGTTCGCCGCTTCCAGGGCCAGGTCGTGCATTTTCTCCAGGATCGCTTCCGCCTCTTTCAGACCACCCTCAGCCGTCTGCACCAGGGAAATGGCGTCTTCAGCGTTCTTCTGGGCTACCCTCAAGCCGCGGATCTGCACCGCCATCTTGGTGGCAATCGCCAGACCAGCCGCGTCGTCGGCCGCACGGTTGATCCTTAGGCCCGAAGACAGCCGTTCGATGGACTTACCCATGGCAAAATTGGTCTGCCCCAGGTTCCTCCACGCCAGTAACGCGTTGATGTTGTGGTTTATCCGCACCGTCTCAACCTCCTTTTTCCTTGAAATCTACCTGGTCAACAACCCCTCTTTACAGACCTAATCCAACAACCACCTCCCTTCAATCACTTGGAGTCATACCATCCTTTACCCTTTCGTTCCTCTCAATCGGAGACAGGCACCAGATTCTTTAACCCTACCCTCCGGCGTGTACAGCTGATACTCCCCTTTCAGATGCCAAATCCACCGGATTTCTGGCACCATTGACCCGTTTCCTAACCCCTACATCATCCAAGGATCAAGAAATCATACAAAAAAATCTTGCTGGCACCTATTGACAAGATTTGGAAGTTCATGTACAATTTATTTACAATTTTTCCCAGGAGGGTTAAGTTTATGTCGATCCAATTTGATTTCAACCATTCTAGAGAGTCGAAGGGCAGGGAATTGTTGCGGATCTTGACGTATGTCCTTGTTCTTAGCCTCCTTCTCACCGCTTTCGTCGCCTTGAGCCTGAACTCTTATGTATATCCGGTAGAAGCCCACCCGAAAACAGGGGCTCCCTCAGCCCAACAATTCGAATTACCCATCAAGTCGGTCAGCCCAGACCCTGGTGCCGTTGGTGTTCGTCCCGACACCAGGCTTGTTCTCCTCCTTGACCCAGAACACCCAAACTGGAACCGGTTCCGGAACCATCTTGAAAAAGGAAAACTCGTCCTCCAGCTCAACGGAGAGCCCCTGGAGACCACCTACGACCCGGAGACCTATACCCTGTCGGCAGTTCCGCCGGTCATGGACCGGTACCAGGAGCAGGTAGTGACCCTCCTGGTCAAGGCCTCTCTTGCCCAGTTCCGCCAATCCAGCCCCCCCACTCCAGGTTCCGGGGCAGAGCCGAAAGAGACTGTCGCAGTGAACAAGACAGAATCCCGTAATGCCTCCTACACATGGTCTTTTACCACCGGTTCAGCCCTGCATGAACCAACACACCTGACTGCCAGCGTTGACACCAGCAGTCCAAGGGTTACCTCCCAGGCCACCATGACCCTCACCTTCACCGATGATTACGGGCTTCCCGCCTGGGGTGCCCGCATTAACCTCGGTGCCGTGAGGGAAGGGGGTACCCGTCTGAAAAACAGCCTCGTCATCAGCCCGGCTTTGCCCCGGCTCCTGAGTGAAAAGGATAGGGGAACACTGAACCTGGTCTTCGAAAACCACGAAGCGGAATCCGTTGAGGTGGAAATCAAGGTAAGTGGACCCTATCAAGACGGGCGCGCTGACCACGTCGTCACCAGGCAGTTCATTTTCCGTCCCGGTCTCCCGGCCCGGATGACCCTGGAAGCCCAGCAGAACAATAGTACCGTCGATACCCCCATCGAGGTCAGGGGTCGGGTCTGGGACCGGCATGACAACGAGGCCACAGCCACAGTCTCCGTGCGGGCCGAAGGGTCGGCAGGATGGAACCGCGACTTCGAGATCCAAACCGACACCAGCGGAGAGTTCACCGTCCCCATCAGGCCACCGGACCCGCAGTTCGTCCGGGTTTCCGGGAGAGTCATCTCCTCTACCGACCCGGACCACGCCGGTGTAGCTGCAGAATTAGGATCATCCCTCACCTTCGAGCGGAAGGTCATAACCGGCGAAGCAACCTCCACCGAACTACTGGTAACCGCTTCTGAAACCGGCGCACCGGCCCCTTTCCCCATTACTGCCCTGGCCCCGCGCACGGTACGAGGTGAAAAGGGGAGTGTCACCCCCGGTTACCAGGTCACACTATCTGTAGATGGGCAGCCTGCCGGTTCGGTCCAGGCCGAGGATGACGGTTCATTTCTTCTCGAAGCCACCCGCAGTTTCGAACCCGGTGACACCCTAACCATCACCATCAGACCCTTCGAGGTCCGTAAGGTCCTGGAAACCGTCGTCATCAGGGGGGGACCGTGGGCCAATGTCTTGTATAACTACGATGACCAAACCTCCTTGACCGTCTGGAACAGCGGTTATCTGCCCACAGGCAACTACGCCAACATCTTTCGGCGCAGTTACCTCAAGTTTAACCTTGATTCCCTTCCACCGGACGCAGAGGTAAAGAAAGCCACCCTCACGCTCTACGTGGGTGGCTACTACCGGCGCAGCCAGACCTCTGCCGCCGACCGTGCAGCCAGTTACTACATCTCAGAGGTCACCTCTCCCTGGAACGAAAACCTCACCTGGAAGAACCAGCCTTCGGTAGGTCGCATCCTGGATTCACAGTTCGTGTTCAACCCGGAAGGACAGGCCAAACCGTATTACTGGGACGTCACCCCAGCTGTCAGGGACTGGGTCCAAAACCATACCCCAAACTACGGGTTTCAGCTAAAATCCCGGCCCCCGGGGTTACCTGAATCCTACAATGCCCTTTGGAACTTTTACGGGTCCGAAAAAACCTGGTACTGGCCTACAATGGAGGTTGAGTACCTGAGTGCCCAATGAGGTATGGTAAATCATATCTGGCAAGGACAACCCAGATCTCTCGCCTCAATAAAACCAGGGAGGCCGGGCTCGGACCGGTCTCCCTGGTTTGTCTGCACCTTTCTCGAACCTATCTATTGGCATCCTGCCGGCGCTTAGACCCCTCCCCTTTCCCCAGGGCAGGTTCGTTGGAGGGGAGGTCTTCGAAGTCCTTGCGCAGGGGATAACCCTTGAAGTTTTCAGGCAGCAAGATGGTGCGCAAGTCGGGGTGACCATCAAACTCAACCCCAAAGAGGTCAAAAACCTCCCTTTCCGGCCAGTTTGCTCCCGGCCAGAAGGAGGTGACACTGGGAGCCTTGGGATCGTCCCGGGGGAGGTCAACCCTGGCTTCAACCATTGGGGCAGAGTCTTGGCATGCCGTCACCAGGAGTACCAGCTGGAGCTTATCCTGAAAATCAACAGCCGTCAGGGCCGAAAGGTACGTTAATCCACACCCGTCTTTTGAGCTTAAAAACCAGGAGAACTCACGGTAATCCTTAAGGTCAACCCTGACATGGACCTCCCCTTCCACCGGGGTATCCACCCATGCCCTGGGAAACTTTTGCTTGATCTGGTCTGCTAGAGATGCAGCAGCCGGGGTCACTCTATCCTCATCGCCCTCCTTTCGGCATCCTTGCCTTCCCGTGCAATTTTTTCCATGAGCAAGAGAGCGGCATCAATCAAGGCTTCCGGGCGGGGTGGGCATCCCGCCAGGTAGACATCCACCGGTACAAGGCGGTCAACTCCATTAATGACATTATACGCCCCGTGGTAAGGGCCTCCGGTCGACGCACACGCACCCATGGCTATAACCCACCGCGGTTCGGCCATCTGCTGGTACAGCCGCACAAGGCGGTCTGCCATCTTCTGGTTCACGGTACCGGCCACGATCATCAGGTCAGCCTGCCGCGGAGTAGCCCGGAAGATCATGCCGAAGCGGTCAAAATCGTAGTGTGCCGCACCTGTTGCCATGAGTTCGATGGCACAGCAGGCAATCCCGTACAAAAGGTACCAGAGGGAATTACGTCTTCCCCACCGGACCAGGTCTTCCAGCCTGGTGGCCACGACCCCGGGAAGGAACCGGGCTACAGGTAACCGGTGGGCGTCTTTCCTCAAGTAGTCGCTGCTCTCGTCCTTTATACCCACCGCAGCACCTTCTCCCGCCAGGCGTAAAGGAGGGCCACCACCAGTAGGAGGATGAAGACAGCCATCTCCAGAAGACCGAAAAGACCCAGTTCCCGGTAGACCACGGCCCACGGATAGAGGAACACAGTTTCCACATCAAAAAGGAGAAACATTAAGGCAACAATGTAGTACTGGGGCAGGAACTGGATGTGGGCATCACCAAAAGGGATTTCACCACACTCATAAGTAGAAAGCTTGCGACTGTCCGGGTTATGCGGCCGGAAGAGGGCCCCAGCCCCCATGGCAAGAAGGGGGAACAAAACCCCGGCTACAGCGAAAACCCCTACCACCAAGTAATTGTCTTCCAAAAGACATCAACCTCCATCCAGGCCCCGCTCGTACTTTTTGATGCCTTCGGCCCCGCGCCGAGGGTCCTGTTCCGTAATCGAACGGCGAACCCTGCACCAAGGGGTAGTATAACCACCACCGGTGCCTGCTACGCAGACCAGGGACTTATAACCCACAAGCCACCTGGGAATACTTACCCTGGAGGCTTGAAAAAGAGTCACCCATGCCACTGCTGACATTTTCGTAGAAGTGCTCCATGCCGCCACCTGGGGCGGCACCACAAG
>SESX01000050.1 GCA_004367365.1 Candidatus Acetocimmeria pyornia | reverse complement strand
CAAGATAACTGTCCAGGTTCTCCAGGACATGGGCGCGGATTTCCTTGGCCCGGTCTACCCATTCATCCCAGTTGCCCATGATTTCAACCTGTCTGTCCCTACCGTTGCGAAAGGTGGCCTGTACGTTACGCAGGGCTTTTTTCATGTTCTCGTTCTGTAAAGCCTTCTTCACGCGTTCTTGAAAAGCCGGCTCATGGGCCATCAACCTGCACTCCCTTCTGCAAGAACCTCAGCGATATGCATCACGCGCAGTTTTTGGCCGTTCCGGCGCAGACGACCGCTGATATTCATCAAACACGCCATATCGGCCCCAATTAGGACTCTGGCTTTGGTTTCCATGATGTGTTCCGTTTTCTCTTGGACCATGGCTTCCGATATGTGGGCCATCTTTACCGAAAAAGTCCCCCCGAACCCGCAACAATCAGTTCCGAGGGGCAACTCCACCATCTCCAAGCCCTGGACCTTTTCGAGGAGACGTTTCGGGGTTTCGGTTTCCTTGAGGATCCTGGTCATGTGGCAGGACTGGTGGTAGGTGGCAGTCGCATTTAGGACCGCCCCCACGTCTTCTACCCTTAAGACCTCGACCAGAAACTGGGAGAATTCATAAATTTTCTGGCTCAGCTCACGGGCCCGGTCTTCCCAATCTGGTTCGTCCTGGAAAAGTTCTGGGTAGTGTTGTTTAATCATGCCCACACAGGAACCGGAGGCACCCACCACGTACTCGCTGTTGGCGAAAGCTGAAATAATCTGCTTCGCAGCCTGGCGGGTTTCTTCGTGGTAGCCAGAATTGTACGATGGCTGTCCACAGCAGACCTGGCCTTCTGGAAAGTCCAGCTGGACTCCGCATTTTCGGAGCACCTGGACCATGGCCTTGCCTACCCTGGGATAGAAAACATCATTGACACAAGTGATGAACAACGATGCTTTCACTTTTCTCCCCCTTCCATGCACTTGAAATTTCCTACTGCTCACTTTTGCCCCGCAAGATAGATAAATCCCGAATAAGTCTGGAGCAACCACCCTGACCAACATACTAAAATTCTGTATTCAGTCAGGTAAACCCTTCAGTTAGCAGCAGGAAAAAAGGATTTAAGAAAGGGTGAGGGTTTAAAAAATAGGAAACATTGGGCCCCAAGAATGCGGGGCAGCAGAATTACCGGTCAGATGCGGTTCTTGGTGCCTGGCAAAAGGGTAGGGGGGTGGGGGCGAAGGCAAGGTGCCTCCGCCTACCCGATGGTATTCGGCTCGTCTTTGAAGACGACTACTTCCCGGCCAGTTCCTTGAGGAGTTGGGCGGCCCGGGTCGTGTTGAAGACACCGCAGGCACAGGGTACATACAGGTCGTCTGCTGCTTCTTCCGGGGTCTTGCGCCCGGCTTTCACGGCTTCAATCGCCTCGTTGATCATCCCCAGGGTAACCATCTGGTGGCCACACATGGTGTGGATCTGGAGAATTTCGTTGGGTGGCAGCTTACCGGTTGCTCCCCAGCGTCCCAGGGAATGTTCAACTGTATGACGGTCGATTCCAACTTCCTGGCAGGTTTCGTGAACTACATCGGCTAGGCCTGAGACTACCACGGAAAGACCTAGATCAGCCTCCTTGAGCCACTTGAGGAAGGAGGCCAGCTTTTTACGGTCATCAAAGACCGCGTGGAGGGGTGCACCCTGGTCTTGGATGCTTGCCACAAGTTTATCGAGACTGCCTTGGTAAAGGATGTTGCCATGCTTGGCATCCCCGATCTTGATGGCTCCCATCTCCCAGGCTTTCCTGACAAACTTTTCATATTTTGGTCGGGAACCTTCAACATTAATATCCTTGGACGCCATCATCAGGACCACGAAATCATTGGCCAGGTTTTCTCTTGTTCCAACGCGATGCAAGGTATGGGTCATGATCCTACTCCTCCTTCACCAGGGGCCGGCCCAGGCCGATATTGGTCTTAGCATTCGGGGAGATCCAGTGGCCGGTTTGAGCAATGATCTCTTCGTGGGGAACGCTCAAGTCGGGATTGCACCGGCTGGCAATGTCGAGGCTGAAAATGCAGTCGAGTTCCTTAGATAGTTCTTCCAGGGTCTGTAAAAGTGCCGGTACCTTTTCTGGCTTGACGGGAAACTCCAGGATGGCCGAAAGGACTTTTTCGTCCAGGAGTTCCTCCTTGAACTTACCGGTCTTGGGGTCAGACATCATCTCTGTCGTGGGATTGATCTTTTCGAATTCAATCCCGTGTTTGACGATGGCCATGGCAACCTTCTCCACGTCACGGATCCGAGCACCGGTGATGGGGCGGCCTAGCTCGATGGCCATTCCGATCCAACCTCGCTTGAACCGGCCGGTAACATCGTTGGTCTTTATTTCCTCCGTGCCCCGGCCAGGTATACCTGAAACAGGTGCTGAAACATACGGGTCACTCATGATGCTCCGGATGATGCGTGGGTACTCCAATTCCTGCTGGTAGATGGCGTCGGTGGGACAAACATTGGCACGTAAGCAGTTGCCGCATTCCACGCACTCGTCAAAGTTGATGTCAACAGTGCCGTCTTTTTGCTCGATGGCGTTGACCGGGCAGTAGATCATGCATTGTTCACAATCAATACACAAATCCCTGTCAATAAGCAACGATTGTCCGCTCCTTTCATGCTGGGTGTGATTCTCAAGGCTTTTCTGCCTTGACCGACCTCAAGGGAACTGGTGCTCAGGCTGTTTGACTGGATAAAACAGAGGTTCGGGGATCATGGTCGTTGTAGTTCGACAGGTGAGGCCTGATTCCTGCTTTTCTTGTCCGAATGAACTTAAAATGGCAAATCTTCGGGTAGACAGGGTGTCTAGTCATGGATGCAGAGGTTCGTGGTGTCAGGTCTCGGGGAGGTCTTGAGGGAGTGGTGGACGCCTGTACCGGGAGGGCCCCAGAAGTGACACGTCCGATGGGGGCCAAGGAAAGTAAGTACTGGCGCTCCGGGTGGGGCCGTGGATGACCTCCTTGGGTCAGCTCCGGCTGGGCAGCTGCAGGTTGCTACATTTGTTTACCAGGAAAGGCAATCGTGGTAGGATTTACTTGGAGATATTGGAGATAACACAACTTGGAAAGGAGAGTACACAGCACATGAATCCTTTTGATTACTCTCAACCTTTCCCTTCCAGGCGGAGCCCGACCCTGGGAAGGCGTGGGGCGGTGGCCACCAGTCACCCGCTTGCCGCTCAGGCTGGGATGAAGATCCTCATGGAAGGGGGTAATGCTGTAGATGCCGCCTTGGCAGCCGCTGCTGCCTTAACTGTGGTTGAACCGACGTCTAACGGACTGGGAGGTGACGCTTTTGTCCTGGTGTGGGACGGCAAGGGGCTTTACGGTCTCAATGCTTCGGGGCGGGCCCCCTTGGCCCTAACTCCAGACGTTTTCCATGAAGAGGGTTTGAAGACTGTTCCCACCGAGGGATGGCTTTCGGTCACCGTGCCCGGGGCTGTTTCCGGTTGGATGGAACTGAGCCGGCGCTTCGGGTCAATGCCTTTAATGGAGGTTTTGAAACCTGCGATAGAGATGGCCGAGGAGGGCCATGCGGTTCCTCCGGTGATTGCCGGCTACTGGAAAGAAGAAGAAAAACGCCTGGGGCACAGGAAGGACTTCCGGGAGGCCTTTCTACCCGGGGGAAGGGCCCCCCGGGCGGGTGAGGTCTTCCGTCTCCCAGAGCTAGGACATACCCTCAGGTTGATCGGGGAGTCGAACGGTGAGGTTTTCTACCGGGGTGAGATAGCCGAACAAATTGTACGGTATGCCGAGAGAACCGGCGGTTATTTAACCCTAGACGACCTGCGCACCCACCGGGCCGAATGGGTTGATCCCATCTCCTCTAGCTACCGGGGTTTTGATCTCTGGGAAATCCCCCCGAACGGTCAAGGTATCACTGCCCAGATCGCTCTCAATATCCTGGAAGGGTACGAATTAGGGAATATACCCCAGTTGTCGGCCTGGCGGTTACACCTGGTAATCGAGGCGTTAAAGCTAGCCTTCGCTGATGCCCACGCCTATGTTGCAGACCCTGCGGTTGTGACGATACCGGTGGAGGGGTTGCTCAGCAAGGACTATGCCCGGAGGCGCCGGGCTGAAATTAAGGAGGAGCAGGCAATAGCTGAAGCGGTTCCAGGTCTTCCTCGTGACGGTGATACCGTCTACCTATGTACCGCTGACGCCCGCGGCTGGATGGTATCCTTTATCCAGTCGAACTACCTTGGTTTCGGGTCTGGTGTTGTGGTGCCGGGGACTGGCATTGCGTTCCAGAGCCGGGGGGCGTGCTTTACCCTTGAGGAGGGGCATCCCAACCGGTTGGCTCCGAGGAAGCGGCCCTACCACACCATCATCCCGGGTTTCATCACCAAGGAGGGGGTTCCGCTGGCGGCCTTCGGGGTTATGGGTGGTGATATGCAACCCCAGGGGCATGTACAGGTTATGAGCGGTATCGTTGATTACGGTCTTAATCCCCAGGCGGCCGTTGACGCTCCAAGGGTGAGGGTGCTGGGAGGCCGGAGGGTAGCGCTGGAGCCTGGAATAGGGGCTGAAACAGCACGTCAACTGGCCCGTTGGGGTCACGAGGTGAGGCTTGAACACGGGATGGCCGGTTTTGGGGGTGGACAGATGATCTGGCGCGACCCGCAGACCGGGGTCTTGATTTGTGGTTCGGAACCTCGTAAGGACGGCCAAGCGGTGGTTTGGTAGGAGCCTGGTAGGGGGGGAGGTTTTTTTTCTTCTTTCTTTTTTTCGCTTTGCTCGCTGGCTCACAAGGCCGGCCTTTTTCTTTTTCTTTTTCTTATTTTTCTCTTGTTAGCGGGAACTTATCTCCACAAGAAGGATGATAGGAAAATATGCCAAATATTATTATAAAATGGCCTATTTTTCCGACAAATCGGCCCAGAACCCTATTTTCATACTACACCATACCGGGCTCACAAGTTGATGGTTCAAATTGCTACCAGGTGCAGAACCCTGGTAACCAAGACTCGGTCTGCTTCATGATTTTGCTGAGTCAGGGTTGAAGCGGGGGCACGGGGAGGGGGGTAAGTCCATGAGGAAGTGGTTCTTGGCTTTGCTCACCAGCTTCTTGGCTGTTCTGGCCTTGGCTGATGTTGCTGAAGCCACGTTTTTTCTGAGACTGGTTCTGCCCCTGGTGGATCCCTTCACGGTGAGGGGTGCCTTGATGGTGGTGGTGGTAGAACATGTCCCGCTGTTTTTGGCAGTTCTCTTGATCTGGAGGTCTGGTTTTGCTCTCCTGTTGCATGCGGTAGAAAAGTCAGGGGTAGAAAGATGAGGCTAAGATCACGAGACCAGGTTTTCCACCGGCGGTTATATTTTCTTTGTTTACTGTCAGCAGCTCAGGCTTCAGGTTTAGTGATTCTTGCTGCCCTTGTCCTCGTGGAGCCGATGCTGGTAGTCGAAGTCAAAGGATATCTTCTCTCGATTCCCTTGCCGGGTGGTGGTCTATTCCTGACCCTGGTCTTCCTCATCGCCCTGGTTCTGCTCTTACTTACTGTTTCTAACATAACAAGCCTGATTAATGAAGCCAATCGGATCTATGAACTTGAGAAACTGGCGTTGATGGGCAAGTTCTCCCCCTGGGTTGCCCACCAGATCCGCAATCCCTTAACCTCCATTAAGGGTTATGCCCAACTCTTAAAGCAGTCTTCCCGGTCAGGTAAACTAGAGGCAGACAGCGTCGAGATGGCTGCTGACGTGATCCTCAAGGAGAGTCGGAGTATCGAATCACTGGTGAAGCGGTTGATGCTTCTGCGGAACACGGAACGGACCCACCGGTCGGTGGTAGACTTGGATGAGGTTGTCCAGGACCTGGTTGAGGCTTACAAAGGTATATGTAGGATTAGGGGGATCCGGCTTGAGACGGTAGGTGTCTTCAAACACGTCTGGGCTGACGGCGAGATGATCCGGGAGGCTTTTCGAAACATCTGTTCCAACGCGGTCCAGAGCATGCCCCATGGGGGCAGGCTTACGATACGTGGTATAGAGGAGATGGGAACGGTCCACCTGCGCTTTTCTGATACTGGTTGCGGGATTCCCACTTCTGATCTCCCAAGGGTATTCGAACCAGACTTCACGACCAAGTCTGACGGGACCGGTCTTGGCCTTCCCATTGCCAGGCAGATAATTCTCGCCCACGGTGGAGACATTTCTATTTCTAGTGTTAACCGGGGGTCAAACCGGGGTACGACCGTTACTGTGAAGCTTCCGGCCCTGAGCAGGGAGGCCGGAAATTCCAGTGAGGGGTAGGTAACCCGGAACTTGAAGGGGTACTAGGTGTTCAATCTTCGATTTTTCCCCTTGGAACCACCGGCCTTTTCTGCATGAGCACGCCATTTGAGTAACCCGCCATGAGCAGTTTACCAGGGGATTGACGGCATGGGGCAAAAGGGGTAGAATCCGAAAGTGGTTACCGATAACATCAGGATACGGAGGCTAGTCTCATGTCAAGCAAAGTTTGGGTTGTTCCAGTCCGTCACGGTGAAGACCGGGAAATGGTAGGTCAAAAAGCCCTCAGGCTGTTTCAGGCTGCCGGGCTGCACGAACTGGTTGGCCAGGATGAACTAGTGGCCGTGAAAATGCATTTTGGGGAAAGAAAGAACACCGGTTACATCAAGCCGGAACATATTACCCCGATTCTCGAGGTGATCAAAGGACGTAAGGGCAAACCATTCTTAACCGATACCAATACCCTTTACCGGGGTCAGAGGCAGAATTCCGTTGACCACCTAAACCAGGCCTATGAACACGGGTTTGGGCCGGAAAGGGTTGGTGTTCCCGTCATTATTGCTGACGGCCTTCTTTCAAAGAACTATTCGGAGGTCTCTGTTGCGGGGAAGCATTTTCGCCAGGTCAGAATAGCTAACGACATTCTTCACAGTGATGTTCTTCTCACCTTTTCCCATGTGACCGGGCACATTGCCACCGGATTTGGGGCCGCCATCAAGAACCTGGGCATGGGAGGGGCCAGCCGGGGTGGTAAGCAGATGCAGCATTCAGATGTCAAGCCCAAGGTGAGTGCACAGAAATGCAAAGCTTGTGGGCTTTGCCTTCAGTGGTGTCCCGTGGAAGCCATCGAGATCGTAGATGGTGCAGCCCGGATCGATGAAGAGAAATGCTATGGCTGTGGAGAATGCACGGCTACCTGCCGTTTCGGGGCCATTGATATTAACTGGAAGGGGAACCTGGTGGCCCTGCAGGAAAAGATGGCAGAATACGCTTGGGGTGTTGTTAAGGACAAGTTAGGTAAAGTAGGGTTCATGAACTTCCTCATCCACGTTACCAAGGAGTGCGACTGTATGGGTAAGGCACAACCTCCGGTGGTTGGGGACGTCGGGATCCTGGCAGCGCGGGACCCGGTGGCTATCGACCAGGCGAGTATCGACCTTCTGACCCAGGTGGCAGGGAAAAACCTCTTTCAGGAATTATGGCCCAAAATCGACTGCCAGGTCCAGCTGGACCATGCCGCTGCCCTTGGGTTGGGGTCCAGGGAGTACGAGCTGGTGTGGTGCGAGTGAGTGAGTTTCAGTGAGCCAGTTTCTGCCGCTGCCCTTCACCCTTTTGCCGGCGGCGCCAGACAAGACGTGAGAGAAGGATGTTGATTTCATACAGGTCGAGCAGGGGCAGGCCCATCATGACCTGAGAGATAACGTCTGGGGGAGAGACCAGGTCGGCGGTAACGCAGATGATGAGGACCGCGTACTTCCGGCTGCGGGCCAGGAAATTCGGGGTAATGACCCCGAGGGAAGTCAGCAGCAGAACCACCAACGGCAGCTTGAAAATCACCCCAAGGGGGATCACAAGGCTGGTAACAAAGGACACGTAGTTATCCAGGGCAATGAAGGGCCGGAGGCTTTCGGAAAAGAAACCGGCCAAAAAGCGTCTAACCAGGCTGCCCACGGGCCTGGCAATTAATGCCAGAAAGGTATCGACGAAAGTGAAAGAGATGGCAACGGCGATGACAGGGGTAACGATAACCCAGATCAAGTGCTGTCTGAGTTTATCGGGGTGTTAACCAACGGATATTCCCAGTTTGTGGTCGTTTTTCTTCACCGTTGCCTTGCTCTTCCTTCAGTCCTCAACCGGGCTAACTATCACGGGTTTTAACCTGGTGTGCAGCCGTTTCCCCCCGGGTTTCATTCTTTGCAGTTTTCGTTTCACCCTTTTCTTCTTCCTCCTTCAGCTCGGAAGAGAGCTGCCGGGTGGCGTTTCTGAATTCCCGGATCCCGCTGCCGAGGGCCTTCCCCATTTCAGGGAGTTTCTTGGGGCCAAAGATGATCAAGGCCAGGGCCAGGATCAGGATCAGCTCAGGCAGACCGATATTTCCGAAAACCACTCTTATCCCTCCCCCTTATGGTTCTGTAGTGCGTCCCATAAAAATCTACGGGCCGGTTCCCAGCTGGGCTGTCCCGGAAAAGGAGGGGCAGGGGTCTGAACCCCTGGCCCCGTGAGCGGTAAAACAGTGTGGTTAGAAGTGCGGGTCGTGACACTGCTCGCAGCTCATCTTTCCCCTTGTCCAACCGCCTACTTCGAAGTCCTTGCCCTTGGAGTGGCAGCTTCGGCAGGTCTCGACGGCAGCGGGCAATTCGTAGGCCGATGCAAACTTTCCGTCTACCTGTGCATTCAACAATTCCACTGCATAGGCGGCCACGTCTCCGGTTAGGCGGGCGCAGCGCTCGCTGCGTTCTGGGGAACCCGATGCGAAGCCCGTTTCTTTGCACCAGTTAGTCACAGAGACGTGACAGAGGGGAGACCCGGATACGCTTTTTCCCAGCACCTTTTCAGACTTGTACTTGTCAACCAGGAAAGCCTTTTCTTGAGCGTACTGATTGCTCTTGTCGCTCGGGAAGGCAAACTCTGTGTACCAACCCATGAGCTCGTGTACCAGGCCGTTGTATACATCTTCTCCAGATACCAGGGTGATGGCGGCAGCGGCCCCGTTCAGTGCCCCGCACAGGCTTGCCCAACCTACCACTCCACCTTCACCGTATTTCATGATCTCTGCGGGAATGGTGTTATAAGGGAAACCAACTTTCTCCTGAAGTTCATTGATTATGGCCCAGAATGCCCCGTAGCAGCAGGCTCCGTGGTAATATCCCAGGTGCCCTTTCTTCCTGACTGTTTCGACATCCAGCTTCTGGTAGGGCCACGGCCATTTCGGGACTTCCTGCGCTTGAGCAGGGCTTTCCACCGGTTTGGTCTGGGTGCATGAAACCAGAGTGAGACTGCCCGCCGTGACGGCGGTGCCGGCGGCAAGAATACCAGCCTTTGCCAGGAATGTTCTCCTCGAAAGCTTCTTGACCTTGGCTTCTTGCGGTTCTGCTGACATCAGTATCTCCACCTCCGAACCTTTGTTTGGTGCCTAAAAGGTCTCCTCGTCTACCCTTTTTGGCTTTGGCCTGTTTTCCAGACCCCTACCGGGGGAAGCACAGGCTCCTGCTTGAGAACTGTCCTACTCGGTAGTTCAATTTGTAATTTGGCTTTTTGACCCCCTACAATGTGTTAGCGTGCTTCTCACCTCACTTTCCTTCATCGTCCGGCCTGCTGGAGCTCTTCCGGGTTTTGGTGGGAGAGCCTGTCTGCCAGAATGTGAAGATACTGAACCGAATTTAGCGCTGGAAATACAAATATTTACCAGCAGACCAGGACGGTGGCGGTATCCCTGGATGCAAGAGAGACGACTGGTGTTTACGGTCGTCCTCTGGACTACAGTCTCTGGGCTCTTCAGGGCGGATCTAAGTTCGGTGTCGGTCGGTTTGAGCCAACCAGCCCAAGACCTGAGGGGACCACCGGAACAAGGCTGTTTTGCGGAAAGTTGCCTCCAAGGGGTTGATCTTGTTATGTGATGCGGTTCACAAAGTCTGGGCAAAAATAAGGACCCATGGTGCATCCCGTCAGGACTTGAAGCGCTGACTGACTACGCCATGGGCCGGAATAAACCCTGTTTATAAGCCATGAGGATCCTTTATGGCTATTAAGCAAAACTATTGAACTTTGATGATCTATGATTGAGCCCTAAGAAACAACCTGATCAGAATCCGGGTCCCGGCATAAGCCCCTACCAGGACGAAGAAGGCAAAAGCCCAACCGTGGAGCGAAGTGGACGCAATACCGTTGTAGAGGGCACCTATGTTGCAGCCGGATGCAATTCTGGCGCCGTAGCCCATCATCATGCCGCCGGCGAAAGCGGCGAGGGCATACTTGTAGGACCTTGTCTTTCGCAGCCTGAGTTCAGAAGCAAGGGCCGAGGCCAGCAGTGCACCACAGATGATGGCAATATTCATCACCGTTCGTGGTTCAGCGAGCAAGTTGATAGCCAGAACTTCCTGCCTGTTGGCAAAGAAGAGCCAGTCTTGTGGTGCGCCCTCCAGGTAGGCCAGGACTCGTGCACCCCAGAAGGCCAGGCCGGTGGTGATACTCCACGGCCGGCCCTGGTACAAGAAGGAGAAAACACTGAGAAGGGCTAGTAATACTGCCCCGATCTCGTATGACCAAGGTGACTCAAGGATTTCGGCCAGGGGTTTCCTAGGCAGTTGCATCTTAAAGGGTTGTGCATGAGGGCGCAAGCCCTGGTAACCAAAATTTCTCGCCTCCAGGACCAGGAGGAGGTAATAAACCAGTGCGAGGGCGGTGAGCTGGACCATCAGCCCAGCCGGCCACCCGTATAGTTTGTGGAGGGTGATGACCGGTGACCCTTTGATGGCGACTTGGTGCCACCAACCCAGGTGGCTAGCGGCCCAGGTGGCTCCTAAAACCAAGCCGCTGAGGGCGAAAAACTGGGCCACAGACCCTTCACCGGTTCTCACTAACGCCCCTGAAGCACAGCAGCCAGCGAGGACCATGCCTACCCCGAAGAGAACACCCCCGATCAGGGTGTGCAGGCCCATGGGGTGGGTGACAAGTTTCAGGCTGGGGTCCCAATAATGTGCCGCCAAGGAAAAACCCAGGGTTGCAAGCCCAAGGGAAAGGACTAGGGCCCGCGAAAGGGTGGTGTCCCCGGTGAGTAAGGGATCCCGGAAACAGGCGACAAAGCAGAAGCGGGATTTCTGGATGGTTACCCCAACCATGAGCCCGATGAGAAAAACCCCTGCGAGACCGGGATTTTCCCTGTAAACAGAGAAGGCCAGCAGAGAGGCAAGGACGGCAGCACCGATTTTCGACACCAGGGTGGAGGAAGTTGAGCGGTATCTAGGAGCAACCACGTTCAATCGTTGGTTCATAGAGTACTCCTTCCATCGAGCCCCAAGAGGAATCGCCGTAGAAGATAGCGAAGAGATCTACAGCTTCAGAACAGAGGGGGACGGTAATGGACCTATTCCAGTTGAAAGCTTTTTGTACGGTTGTCAACTCCAAATCCATTTCAGAAGCCGCCCGAATTCTTCACCTGACCCAGCCGGGCCTGAGCCTGAAAATCAAGGGATTGGAGGATTATTTTGGCGTTTCCCTCCTCAGCCGGACGAACAAAGGGGTTGAACCCACCCTGGCCGGTAAGATTATCTACGAATTTGCCCAAATGGTTCTGGACATGGCTCGAAATGTGGAACAGGAAATCGAAAACCTCAAAAAAGATATCCAGAAGCACCTGGTTATTGCAGCCAGTAATACCCTGGCCGAGTATGCACTCCCCTGCAGCCTGGTCTTGTTCAAGGAACGGAATCCTGATGTAACAGTGGAAATGCGCATTAACAATACCGCCGGTGTGTTAAAGGACCTCTACACGAGAACAGTTGGAATTGGGCTCCTGGAAGGCCCTTTACCTGGAATGAAACGGTCGGAAATGGATATGTTCGTTATCCATAAGCTGGCACGGGATGAACTAGTTGTCGTATCTCCCCCGGGATGGTTCAAGAAAAAACAGTCCCCTGGGGTGATATCTCTAAAACAGATAGGAGACAATCCTCTCATTATCAGGGAGCAGGGCTCTGGAATAACCGAAATGCTTGAAAAAACCCTCAAGCCGAGGAAATCGGGTTTGAATTATCTAAACGTGGTCCTCGAAGTAAGTAGTATTGATGCCATCAAATCGGCTGTTGCTGCCGGGAAGGGTATTTCCTTTCTTCCCCGCATGGCGGTAAAGGCGGAGGTGGCCCGGGGATTAATGGAGGCCTTTTGCCTCGACGGCCTCGAGATGCAGTACCCCTACTACCTGCTGTACAACCCGGGGAAAACCACCGGCCAGACTGCCAAAAAGTTCCTGGATTTCATCATCTCCCCTGAAGAGAGAGGTTTTTGTTAACCGAGGTTTTTCTTGATCTCTATTTCCCAGATCCCCACGTTGACTTTCCGGACGTCAACCTGATATCCCATCTTCTTGATTTGCTGCGGCAGGCTTTTCATAGCACAACTGTGGTCAGTCAGGACGACCAGGGTATCGTCATCACCAAGAAGACACAGCCTCATCTTGGCCCGGAGGATGGGCATGGGACAGATTTCTCCTAGAAGATCGAGATTGTGGAACGCCACTTTTCTTGACACCTGCCGTTGCTTTGGGCCGGGTTTACCCTACGTTCTTTGTTGTACTACCGGAAAGTCCGAAGGCCCACCCTTCAGCCTTTCCTTCCTCGTGAAGCAAGAAACCACGAACTGCACGATCCTTTCGACACTGTCTGGCGGCAATCCTCCCGTACCTGCTGGAGGTTGTTGGGAAGGTTCTTCATTTTAGGGTTCAGCCGAATGGTCAGTTTCGGTCTCCTCGCTTTCAACCTTTTGCCGACGCCGGTAGATAAGACGTGAGAGAAGGATGCTAAACTCATACAGGCCGAGCAGAGGGAGGCCCATTATGACCTGCGAGATAACGTCTGGGGGAGAGAGCAGGGCGGCGGCGACAAAGATGATGAGGACTGCGTACTTCCGGTTGCGGGCCAGGAAACTTGGGGTAATGACCCCCAGGGAAGTCAGCAGGAGAACGACCACTGGCAGCTCGAAAATCACCCCAAAGGGGATGACCAGGTTGGTGACAAAGGACACATAGTTATCCACGGAAATAAAGGGTTGGAGGCTCTCAGAAGAGAAACCGAGCAAAAAGCTGTAGATGTATGGTACGATGACAAGGAAAGAGAAGGTGGCCCCTGCGGCAAAGAATAAGAGCCCGGCCGGAAGAAAGATAAAAAGGCCGATCTTTTCCCGTCGGGTCAGGGCCGGAAGCACATAGGCCAGTGCGTGGTAAAGGATTACCGGTGAATTCAGGACCAGGCCCATCCAAAGGGCTAACCTGATCCTGACCAGGAGACCTTCTGAGGGTCGAAGCATAACCAGGTTGCCCACGGGCCTGGTAATTATCGCCAGGGCGGTATCGGCGAAAGTGAAAGAAACAGCTACGGCGATGACGAGGGTAACCATGACCCAGATCAAGCGGCGTCGAAGTTCGTCGAGATGTTCATAAATGGACATTTCCAGTTCGCGGTTCTTCTTCACCCTTGCCTTACCCTTCCTTCAGTTTTCAATCAGGCTCACTATCCTGGGTTTTAACCTGGTGTATGACCGTCTGTTTTTTCCCGGGTTTTAGTTTTCTTTTCACCTTTTTCCTCTTCCTCGTTCAGCTCTGAGGAGAGCTGCCTGGTGGCGTTCCTGAACTCGCGGATGCTGCTGCCGAGGGCTTTCCCCATTTCAGGGAGTTTCTTGGGCCCGAAGATGATCAGGGCCAGGATCAGGATCAGGATTAGTTCTGGTACCCCCAGATTTCCAAAAACCAATTTTATCCCCCCTTTTCTTGTTGTTCTTCCATGGAGCCGCTTCCACCCTGGATTTTCATCCTCAGTGACCCCGCCGCTTGTGGCGGTACGGGTGACGATTCAGATGTTCGAAAATAGAGCCGGTCGCCACGGTGTGTTTCGGCGTGGTTGTCTCCGGCCTTGGGTTGTATCGTCGCCTTCTATTCTGGTTTAGACTGTATGAAGAAGATTTTCGCTGCAGGTACGAACAATTCCTTCTCCACAGCTTACTTGGCTTTGAACCCATGGGTGCCGTGGTACCGTGGCGCTAGTCCTCTGTCGTTTTCATGGTTTCAAGCCGGCCCTCCCGCCCGTCGTCTTCGCCCCTAACCTCGTGTATTCTACCTTTGGCTGGGCTCCGGAAACGGCCAACCATGGTGATGCAGTCTTTGGGGCAAACCTGGACACACTTACCGCAGACAATGCAGCGATTGGGATCCAGGAGCCAGGTCCGGTCCTTTCTATCGACTACAATGGCATCGGGAGGGCAGTGGTGTTCGCAGCGTCTACAGAAGATACAACACTCAATGTCCATCTGGATCTGGCCCCTAGTCCCGGGGAAGGGTTCCCGCCGGACGGGAGGAAACGGTCTGGTGGCGGGAGCGGAGAAAAGGTTTTGGATGACGTTCCCCAGCATCTCAAACAACGGTTTCCACCTCCTGCCTACGGTCGCCGGAGTGTTTCAGGTGGTGCGGGGTTTGAACCTGCTCACGGCACAATCTCATGGACACCGGTTATCCAGCCTACCTTTCCACGCACGAAATACAGGGGTCTATGGAAAGGACGACGACCGAAGGGACGTTGGCCAGTTGTGAGCCGGGCAGCATGTGGAGAAGGGGAGGGATATTGGCATAGGTCGGGGTCCGGATCCGCAGGCGTTCCAGGTTCTTGGTTCCATTGGCCCGGATATAGTAGACCAGTTCTCCCCGCGGCTGTTCAACCCTAGAGACGGTTTCACCCTCAGGTTTACCCTTGATGGGAACCGAAAGTTTTCCGTCCGGGATGCGGGCTGCGGCCTGCCGGACCAGGTCGATGCTCTGGTGCATTTCCCTGACCCGGACCACGATCCGGGCATAGGAATCACCGGCCTCCTCCAGGACAGGGGTGAAATCCAGGGCCTCATAGGCCGCGTAGCCGAGGGTGCGTACATCCAGGCTGATTCCGCTGGCCCGGGCCACAGGCCCGACCGCTCCCAGCTTGTAGGCCTGGTCTTTCGAGAGGGTGGCCAGACCCGAGGTTCGTTCCTTGACAGTGTACTCGTCGAGGACGGCCGGGGTT
>SESX01000005.1 GCA_004367365.1 Candidatus Acetocimmeria pyornia | reverse complement strand
CGCTTCCAGGCGTCTCTCAACCTTTTCAAGGTCCAAAAGGGGCATTTCCACCCACGCCCGCAGCATCCGTCCCCCCATGGCAGTGACGGTTCTGTCCAGGACCCAAAGGAGGCTCCCCTGACGCGAGGAATCCTGAAGCCTGGCTACGAGCTCCAGGTTCCTCCTGGTCGCCCCGTCCAGTGTCATGTACTCTTCGGTTGAATAAGTTTTCAAGCTGGTGATATGGCCCAGGTTGCTTTTCTGGGTTTCCTCCAGGTAAGCCAGCAAGCCTCCGGCCGCTTTTGCTGCCGCCGGTTTGTCCTCACAACCAAACCCCCTTAGGGAAGAGGTCTTGAAGTGGGCAGTCAGTTTGTCATAGGCGGCAGGGTAGGAAAAATCCCATTCATGCCCCACGGTGACGGAAATACCGTACTTCTCCAGGTTCGCTGTAAACTGCCGGTCACCGGCGACGCCTGGTCCCACCAGGCATTCCGCCGGGGAGAGGCGGCCGATTTCATCCCGGGTCTTGTTTTCCACATTCGGTGGGGAAAACTCCGTGACCATGAACTCGCCAGTGGAGTAATCGACCACGGCCAGCCCCACCCGGTCACCTTCCCGGGCCAGAGCGACCAGGAAGTTGTTGCTCTTGTCCTCCAGGAGCTCGTTTTCCATCACGGTCCCTGGGGTGATAACCCGGACTACTTCGCGCCGTACAAGGCCTTTCGCGGTCTCTGGGTCCTCGACCTGTTCACAGATGGCGATCTTGTAGCCCCTGCGGATAAGCTTGGAAATGTAGGATTCTGCTGCGTGGTACGGAACCCCGGCCATCGGAACCTTCTTGCCCTTTCCTGCTTCCCGGGAAGTCAAGACAATATCCAGTTCCTGGGCCGCGATCTTGGCGTCGTCAAAGAACATTTCGTAGAAATCCCCAAGCCGGAAGAAGAGAATTGCATCTTCGTACTGGCGCTTGATCTCGCGGTACTGACGCATCATGGGGGTATCCTTCAAGCCAATTCCTCCCCTGTTGCACGACGCAAGGGTCGGGTACGGACAGCACCAGGTCCAGGGATGGGAATGTTCAACCGTTCACCCGTGCTGCACAGTGTGACCCAAGATAACCGAAGCCGGCTACCGGGTAGGGTGCCGGCTTGACCCTGTACTTAACGTTGTATCCTCTGGGTACCATTTCTGACCGCCTTTAGTATATCATACCAAAACGGTTGAAGTGAAGCAGATCCCCTAAACCGCCTTTGAAACCGGTCAACATGGTCAACGTTAACCGAAGTTGACGTTAACCACGGCTTGAACCTAGCCTTCAAAGCCCGCCCCGGCCATCTCAAGGGTCTAGGGGATCGTCCCCTGGACTGCAACTGGATCTAAGTGATAATGTGTATATCATTTTCTTCCCGTGACAAAATACATCGTGTGGGACCACGCAAACCCATAATCCCAGTACAGGAGGTGATGCCCATGCAGCTAACTCAAACCGAGACCTGGTGGGTAGAAGAGTGCGCCAAGGCTGAAGCTTTGATGGTAAAGAAGTGCCAGATGATCCAGCAGGTGGCCCAAGACCCCCAGCTCCAACAAATCTGCCGCAACTTGGAGCAAACCCATCGGCGACATATTGACACCATTGCCAGTGTCACAAGACGCCCAGGTTTCTGACACCGCATAACACGAAGGGAGTGACACGTCTCAATGCCACAGATGGTAATGAGAGACCGGGATCTTGCCGAAGACCTTCTCTTCTCCGAGAAAGCACTCTCAGAGCGTTACAACTGGACGACCCTGGAGTGCCAGAACCTGCAACTGAGAAATACCATCGAAGACTTGGAACACGACACCCACTTAACCGCCCGGAGCATATACGAATACCTGAACCAGCGCGGATGGTATCGTCCCCGGATGGCCGATCAGCAGACCGTATCGTGGTTCAACCAGGCCATCAGCAGCATCCAGAACGACGTCCGCCAGGTTGGCGGGGCGGGAGTAGGCGCTGGCGCGGCCTGGGGGACCGGCCAGCAGGGTACGTGGCAGACCACCGTGGGCCAGACCGGTTACGACTACGGTCAGCAGACCGGCTTCGCCGGACAGGCTGGGGGCCAGCAGGTCACCGGTCAGGCCGGAGGCCAAATGGGAGGCCAGGTCGGAGGCCAGGCCGTCTTCAGTCAAGGGATCTACGCCCAGCAGGCTACCGGTGGTGGAGTGCAGCTCCCACAGTGGGCTTACGGGCAGAACATTGACTACCAGGGAGGTAACACCGAGTACCGGCGTACCTGAACCTCCGTTGAGGAATAAAGCATGAGACCGAGAAGCAGTCCCCATGGGGACTGCTTCGACTATTAACTAGGAGCGGTACTTGCCAGCCTGCGAACTGAGCCAGGACGCCTTTGGGGGCTCATGAATTAAACAGAACCATGAAACCATGCCTGGTGCTGCTCCTCCAGGTCATCAATCCACCAAACGCCCTGTGAGGGTCCAGGTCTTGGCTTCCTCGATCCGGACCTTCCCGAACCTGCCCGTGAGGTCCTTGGAGCTTTCAAAAAGAACGATCTTGTTGGTCCGGGTCCGGCCCATCTGCACTTGGGCGTTAGTCTTGCTCTTCCCTTCTCCCAGGATACTTACCGTAGCGCCCACCAGGGCTTCGTTTTTCCTCCGGGCAACCGGGTACTGCACAGTCATTAAGCGTTCAAGCCGTTCCTTCTTCACCGGTTCTGGAACCTGGTCCGGCATCCTGGCTGCCGCTGTTCCCAAACGAGGTGAATAGATAAAGGTAAAGGCATTATCAAATTCAACCCGGCGCACCATATCCAGGGTATCCTCAAAATCCTTTTCTGTCTCCCCTGGGAAACCAACAATCAGGTCGGTTGTAATGCTGGCCGACGGGATCAAACGGCGGATTTCGTCCACCAATTTAAGGTACCTTTCACGGGTATACCCCCTGTTCATCCGCCTCAGAACACTGTTACTCCCGGCCTGAAGTGGCAAATGGAAGTGTTCGCACACCTTTTCCGAATCGGCTATCACCTGGACCATTTCGGTTGTAAAATCCCTGGGATGGGAAGTCATAAACCGGATCCGCTGGATACCTTCAACCTTATCCAGCCGGCGCAGCAGTTCCGCAAAATCTACCCCTTCTTCCAGGTCAGAGCCGTAGGAATTCACATTCTGTCCCAGGAGGGTGACTTCTTTGCACCCGTCACGGGCCAGCTCGTCCACCTCCCGCACAATTTCCTCCGGCCGCCGGCTTCTCTCGCGCCCCCGAACATAGGGTACAATACAATAACTACAAAAGTTATTACAACCAAAGGTTATGTTAACCCATGCCTTGAACTTCTGGCCTCGCCTGGCCGGCAGGTGTTCCCGTACCTCGCCGGCACTCTCCCAAACATCGACCACCATTTCCCCGGACTCCTGGGCCCGCCGGACCAATTCCGGAAGCTGGTGAAGGTTGTGGGTACCGAAAACCAGGTCAACGTGGGGAACCCGTTTTCGAATCTTCTCCGGGGTTTCCTTCTCCTGGGCCATACACCCGCAGACTGCGATGAGGAGGTTGGGATTTTTATACTTATAGCGCTTGAGCTGTCCGATGCTGCCGTAAATCCTGTTTTCAGCGCTCTCTCGCACACAACAAGTGTTGACCACAATCAGGTCAGCCTCTTCCGGCCCCGAGGCAGCCTGGTAACCCATCTCTTCTTCGAGAATCCCTGCAATGGTTTCCGAGTCGCGTTCATTCATCTGACAACCATAGGTCTGGATAAAGTATTTCAAGGATCCACTCCCCCTTCAGCACACGTCCGTTACCAGGCCAAGGCCCACCTTCATCTGCCCCCCTACCCACCACCATCTCGCCAAGGCAGCTGTATCCCAGGCTTGCTCTAATAGTCCGTGTCCCGACCCCCGGCTTTCGCTGCCTCAGCCCCATGACTCACCCGTTATTCTACCATAACCGAGCCGCAAAAAAACAGAGCCCAGGGCAGCCAGGACCCCGGGTTGCTTCTGAAAAACACCCCTTAACTGGACTTCCAGCCGACCCCGTACCTATCCCTCGTTTTCCAAAGAACCAGAACTACCGCCGTCCCAGTAAAGGTCAACTTTATCCCCTTCCTTGAGGGGTGTGGTAAAGCGGGCAGGTTTCCCATTCACCTTAAGGATCAACCGGGCCCCGGTTCTCGGTGGGGTTGGGTCAAAATCAACCAGCGTGAAAAGCTGGTTCAAAAGGGGTCCGCCGGAACCAGCCTCCAGGACCTCCAGCAAATCTCCATCTTCCACAGGGGTCTCAAGACTGGCTGGTTTTCCGTTCTTTCGCAATTCGCAGATAGGTGGGATCAATACCGGAGACCCGTTGACTGTAACCCGGACGGGTTCCGACATGGAAAAACCGGCCTGCTCTAAAACCACTCGCATGGTAACCTCCCGAGGGCGCCACTCGATACGGTCTCCATCTCTAACCGGGGTATCGTTCTCCGCCGGTGAACCGTTCACCAGGAAAACGTAGCGCGGCCAGACCTCTTCCTTCTTCTCGCCGTTTAACTCATAACTGAGTACCTGTTCCAAGCTTGCAGCCTCAGCTCCTCCGCTTCCATCAGGTGCATCCTCAGAGCGAGAACCGCTCAAAAACCCTTGCACCAACTCCCCCACCATGCGGGGAAACCTGAATTCAACCGTATCACCGTCCCTCAAGTACCTGTCCGGGCGAGAAGGTTTACCATTCACAAAACAGCTGGGTTTGATGTTAACCTCTTTCCCGTTCATGGTTATCCTTAAACTATCGGCTGGCATAAACTCTGCCACCTGAACCCGTGGCGGCTCCCCATCAACGGCAGGCAAAATTTCAATTGCCTCCCCACCAGTCAGCTGGGTGTTCAGGTCAGCCGGTTGGCCGTTGACCTTCACCACCGCCGGCTTAGCGCGGGTCCCAGGTACCACCTTGGTTTCACCGTTAACCTTGATCACCAGTCCAGGTCCAGGTTTTCCTACCAGATCCCTGGCCCGCACCCCGGCCGACTGGAGGGCTGCACCTACCGTCAGCCTCCCAGGATGAAACACCTGGACCTGCCTTTCCCCAACTGTGACTACAGCCCTGTTGTCCTCCCCACGGTGGGCGTTCAATGCTATTCCCAGCGGGGTCACCGCATCTGGCCCAGACAACCCTTTTCTACCCCGGTTGATAACATCTACGGCTTGAGCAGTTCTGGGAGCTACCCGTGCTGGGTCCAGTCCGAGGGCTTTGGCCAGCCGCTCCGGCAGGGTAGGGGTGAGGCTCCCCCCTCCCACCAGCATCACCCCTGTAGGTGGGCCACCGTTGATCCTGGTGATGGCCTCAGCCAGGGAACCCGCCAAGCGGTCCAGTGTCGGCCCGAGGGCCTCGAGGACCTCATCAGTACGCAGTACCCGGTTCTGTCCCAGAACATCCACGGCCTCAAACTCTTTCTCGCGGCAGAGCCGCCGTTTTGCCTTTTCAGCTTCATTAAATTCCAGCAGGTAAAGGCGGGACAGTTCTTCGGTGACTTCGTCTCCTGCCTCGGGTACCATTGCATAGGCAACAACTGCTCCGTCCCGGGTGACTGCAATGTCCGAAGTCCCAGCCCCGATATCGATGAGCACCAAGTTTAAATGCCTCATGGTCGGTTTTACTACCGCCTTCAAGGCAGCAATGGGCTCCAGGGTCAGGCTGGCTACCGCAAGCCCGGCGATGTCCAAAGCGGCTACCAGGGAATCTACCACTGCAGTCGGGAGGAAGGTGGCAATCACCTCCACCTGAACCCTTTCCCCAACCTGCCCCTCCAGATTAGCCATCCTCACCCCATCAAGCCAGTACCGGAGAACACTGTAGGCAACACAGTGGAAACGTGTCTGTTCATTGCTGGTCCGAAGTTCACTCGCCAGCCTTTCCTGCGCGTCACTTACCGCCTCCCATTCCAGGGCGCGGATCTGCTCCTTTCTTACGGGCGAAAGGGTCCCGAAAACTACCTCGGCCTTTCCCCGGGCGGTACGTAAAGCCCGACCGGCCGCGGCCACCGCCGCCTCCATCAGCTTCACCCCGGCCTTTTTTTCAAGTTCCTCCTTAACCTCTATCAAAACGCGACCCACCTCAGGAATGTTATGAATCTGCCCGTCCAGCATCGACCGGCCCTCATGTTCCCGGCGGGCTGCGTAGCGGACCCTGATTACGCTGCCGTGCTCCTCTGTCAAAAGCCCGAGCACCTTCCTGGTACCAATATCCAGGGAAAACCGTAAAGAGGATTTCTGTTTCATGGTATCAACTCCGCACATTTCTTTCTAACCGAGGCAGTCCCGGCAAGAATTGACATCTGAAGACCTCCTTGCCAAGTTCCCCCGGGAACAAGGCTTGGGCCGCAAGCCGAAGGGGCCGAAAAATAGAGCAAGAAAGGTTATCGATGCCGTAATTCGACAACCACCATCTTTTTCCTTCACCTACCTACAGGATATGACGGACAAAACAGGCCACCAGCCCCGGTAACGACCATGGCGTTTAGAAGCCATCACACCACAATCCTATGGCCTGCGACGGACGGTCTTTGCTCAACCCAAAGCCTCTCTCCTCGGCCTGCTGGCTCGGATCCGCTGACCAACGTTGGTCACCATAGTCGTTACCACTTTTTTGAACCCGAATTTTTAAACCAGTAACAGACCAACATTGACTTTCCCTTCAGGGTGTGTTATGATACCACTAGGGGTATAGGTATAAGTAATTCCTAAAGCCTATGCTCGAGAACCTTTTGCTTTGAATTTGGCACGGAAGACCGTGAACAAGGAGGGTTTGCTTTGATCAAGGTTACCGAGAAGGCGGTCAAAAAGTTCAAGGAACTCCTGCAAGACAAAAAGACCACTTCAAATTCCATCCGCCTCTTTATCCAGGGTTTCGGTTGAGGAGGTCCCAGTTTTGGACTGGCCCTGGACGGGTCAGAGAAAGAGAACGATAAAGTGGTGGAGATTTCTGGCCTCAAGTTTATCATCGACCCCCAGGCCGCCAGGTATCTTTCCGGGGCTACCATTGACTACCACAGAACCTGGTTCGGCGGGGGTGGGTTTGCCATTCGCGGTCCAATGACTTCCTCCTGCTAGCCTCTAGAAGCCCCTGCAACCAAGTTAACCCGGGGCAGGCCACCAGTTAACCGCCAGCCTGACGATCCTTTCCTTGGGCGTTCTCTGATCTCAGGGCACGCCCTTTTTTTGCTCCATACCGCCTCTGAAGCGGCGGCACCCCCGAGTAAAATTGTAAGCGGTATTTCGCAAAGGTTGCACGCCAGGGGTACTCCGGAACGAGACCGGTTATGCCGCAGGCCCGGAGGGCCGAGGAATAAAGAAGGCGAGTGGAGGAGCACCCCTGGCAAGGCGGATGGTGGCATTTTCGTACTGGTCGCCCATGCCGCCACCACGATTAAAATGCCTGCACTGTGAAAAACTATTTCCCGAAGGGGGGTCGTTCTTGCTTAACCACCACCGGTTACCACGGCTCATCCTACTCATCATCATTCCACTTTCGGTTAGCCTGGTGTTCCTGGCCTCCTGCTCCCTTTTTTCGTCGGATAAAAAAGGCTCCTCCCCTGAAGAGAAAGAGGCCCATTCCGTCCTCACCACGTTCATGGAAGCCCGCCTCCGCGGGGATGAAGCCGCCGCCCGGAAGCACCTGGACCCGGCAGCCCTCAAGCAGTTTAACCGTCTCCCAGGGCTCCGGCTCAGCCTAGCCATGTCCAACCCCCAGCCCACCGGGTACGTTCTCTCCTCTCCCCAGACAGGCGTGGGGGACATCAGCTTTGAAGTCAGAACCCACCTAGCCTATACCCGGGAACCATGGGCCCGTTTCATCGATGAGGATTTCACCTTGGCCCGGAAGAACGGCACCTTTAAGATCGTGGCCGCAGAGCTTCTAGGCGGCTCGGAGTTTATCCAGGAAGATGGTACCCTCTATGAAGTTCGGCACACAGCCACCGCTTCAGGAAGCCAAAGAATGCTCATTCCCATCACAGCCCTACCAGAGACCTTCATTCCACCCTTTAACAGGCAGGACCCCGCGGCAAAGGTCGGGCGGGAAGGATTTGGCCCCCTCGCGGTTTCACCGGACACGAAGAAACTGGCCTTTATCACGCGGGGCACCAACGGCCTGCTCGCCATGGTAGAGATGGAATCGGGCACAATCACGCCCATAAACCTTTACCCCATGGGAACTGGGAACCGGGTCTTATGGACCGCTACTTCGCGCTTTCTGGCCGCGGAAGTGACTACCGGTCCCGGGGTCAGACAAATTACTTTCTACGAAACCTCCTCAGGCCAGCCGGTACGATTGGGGCTTTCCAACCGGTTCCCTCAGCCAGATTACCAGCTCTCCTTGGTCCGCTCGCAGCCATCCGGCGACCGAATCGTTTTCGAGGTGGAGGCAGGCGACAAGAAGAAGGCAGACCCAGAAAAGATCGGCCTCTGGGAAGCCGATCTCAAGAACAAGCAAGTGAAAAAGCTAAGCTAGTCCTGCGAGGCAAGAGGATACATCGCGTTCCGCATCATCTCGGCGTAAACCTCAACCCCAGGCATCCCTGTGCGCCGGGCCATGTTTATGGTTACGTTCACATCATACGGTATCTTTCGCAGCTCAAAAGAACAACGCCCGCCTTGAAAGGACAAAAGGAAATAACAAGCCCGGGGGTCTCCGTCGAAGGGCTGGCCCACACTTCCTGCATTAACCACCACCCTACCACCCACAAACCTGACAAAAGGACGGTGGATATGACCGTAACACACGATCCGGTCCTCCGTCCGCACAAAGAGCTTTTCCAGCACGTGGTTCGGTGCGTCAGGATTAATGATCTCAACGGTATTCCAGGGTGAGGCGTGGTAGAAGGCAATCTGGCCTCCGGCATCTCCTGGCAACAGGACCCGGTGTGAATAGGGCAGGGCTGTCAGGTACTGAATACTTTCTTCCGTCAGGCGCTCCTTCTCCCATATATACAGGGCAAGGCGCTGCGAATTGGGCAGGCAATCTCCGGCCCGTCCGGGTGCTGCGAGTAGTTCCTCCCCTCCACCCATAATCACGGTGGTACGGGTCCTGCTGATACCCCTGATGGCTTCAACCACCTCGTTGCCCTCGGGGCCCTTGGAAACAAGGTCCCCCAGAACCACCAGCTCGTCTACTTTCTGCTCCCGTACATCGGCCAGAACTGCCTGTAGAGCAGCCAGATTCCCATGAATATCAGAAAGAACTGCAACCCTCACCGTTCAAACACCCCGGCCCCTTGTGACCTCCAATATCTCACCTTGAACTCCAAAGCTTTTCGCGGGCCGCGTAAGCGGCCACCTGCGAGCGGTTCTTGAGCTTCAGTTTATTGAGAATGCTGCTCACGTAGTTTCGAACCGTTTTCTCGCTCAAGAAGACCTCATCAGCTATCTCGCGGTTAGTTTTCCCCTCGGCGATCAATTCAAGGATTTTCCGCTCGTTATCATTGAGGTCTGGATGCGAAAGAATCTGACCCTCCCTGGAATTCCGGATCTGTCTCAAGACCTGCTCGGTTACAGCCGGGTCCAAAAGCGACTCCCCTGCAGCCACCGTCTTGATGGCCTTGACCAGTTCCTGGCTACCAATCTCTTTAAGCACGTAACCCTTTGCCCCAGCCATGATGGAGGCCATTACTGCTTCTTCATTGGCATAGGCGGTGAGCATGATAACCCTGGTATCGGGGTCGTGGTCGAGCATGGTCCGGCAAAGCTCGATACCGCTCTCCCCGGGCATCCGGATATCCATGACCACCACATCCGGCCGGAGCCTTTTGAAATCAGCCATGACCTCATCTGTGCGCCCCACGTTGGATACTACCGTCAAATCCTCTTCCCTTTCCAGGAGTGCAGCTAGCCCAACCCTGACCACCTCGTGGTCGTCGACAATCATGACCCTCGTTTTTTTCCCCTTCTCAAGTGCAGCCAAGTCAGACCCCCCCGTACGGAATACTAGCTTTGACCACTGTACCCTGTCCCGGTGCACTGGTGATCTGAAATGACCCACCCAAGCGCCGGCACCTGCGTTCCATGTTAACCAGACCGCGACCGCGCAGGGCTTGGCCCTTGCTCCTCACCAGGTGCAGGTCAAAGCCAGTTCCGTTGTCAGCGACAACCATTTCTATTTTCCTATCCTTGTAAACCACTAGGACATCCACCTTTTTCGCCCGCCCGTGTTGCTTTGCATTGTTGATGGCTTCCCGGAGGACGTAGGAGAGTTCTTCTCGCAGTAGCGCCGGTGGCTGTCTTTCGCTTCCACCTTTAATGCGAAGATTTACCTTAATGCCGGTCTCTTCCTCTAGTTCGCGGCTGATCCTGGCCATTTCGTCGGTGAAACTAATACTTTCCCTCTCTTCAAGCTGGAGGATATACTCCCGGATTTGACGGATGGTTCCGTTCAACCTTTCTATGGCCTTTGAAACCAAGGTTGACGCCGCACCGGGGTCATTGTCCATGGTATGCAGGGCAGTCTCGAGAACCAGGCCTGCCCCGTAGATAGACTGGATAACCCCATCGTGGAGGTCACGGCTGATCCGCTCCCGCTCTGTCAGAACGGCCTGCTGCCGCGCTGACTCTTCCAACCATCTACTTACTTCAAGCTCAAAAACATCCATCACTCGAATCAGGCAACAGGTAATCAGGCCGCCGAAAAACATGCGAAAGACCTGGACCGGAATACCTACTACCTGGAAAAATGCTTCGGCGTTAACCACAGAAGCTGGTACGAATGGAGCACCGGGAACGAAGACCCCGGCAGCCACCCCGTAACTGGCAAAGCCCAGGGACATAATGGCGACGGTGAGCCTGACCCTTGGTAGCTTCAGCGCATCGAATTCTGAAATTTGGCGCCAGAAAGCGAAGGCTGTGACCAGGGCCCCGGGCAGACCGAAGGCATACCGTGCAGATGCTTCCATGCTTAAGAACCAGCCCGGTAGGACCTGCCCGCCATTTACAATCAGGGTGATCATGACCACACCCAGCCAAACCCCAAACAATACCGGTGCTACATAACTGAGCCGCCGGTTCAGGTTGGTTGAATCACAAAGAAGACTTACCCCAAAATGAAGGAGAAGGGCAAAGGAGGAACCTACCAGGAGAACCTCAAAAACCTTCATCGCCAGCAGGGTGAGGCTTCCGACGTAAGCGGCATAAATGGGGATAAAGATCACACCCCATTCGGCAAGACCATGAAGGATACCAAAGCCAGCTAAGAAGGGCAAATACCTGGCTATTACCAGTTCGCTCCTCCTGCGTGCTTGAAACCAGGCGGCAAACCCGCTGAGGAAAAAAACGAGACCGTAGATGAAATAGACGAGGAAATTGAAGTTATGAAAAAATACCTGTAAAGCAAACTTCACATGGTATCACCTTTACGTTTTGTTGGCTCAATTTACTCCAAACCTCTCCTGTTTCATTCGTCAGAACCCCCAATGCTTCCTCCCGTTTGTATCTCCTTGAGCTTGCCAAATTCGTATCGTCCAGCCAGAATTTGCACCCGTCCAGGCCTCTCTCCCTTGTCATATTTCAGGCGTGTCGATGTGACACTAATTAGAGTCAGAGAATCCACTTGGAAGGTGAACCATATGGGCCTGAAAAGTATCTTCTACCACTGGTTGGGCTGGATCAACCAGTTCTTGAGGGTCAATACCTCCCTGGCTCCCACCTTTTACCGCCGCGCCCTCAACAGCAACACGGAGGATCCTTCCCCGTACGGACGCTTGGGTTATCTCACTCTAGTGGAAGGTGATTTTCCCGAGGCCAAACGCCTGCTCCGGAAGGCGAGAGAATTGGACGCCCAAAACCCTGAGGTTGCCGAAAACCTGGCACTAGCATACATGCACCTGGGGGATTACCAGCAAGCACTGGCAACAGTTAAGGAAGCCATCTCCCTGGCTCCAAACTCAGCCCGGGCCCATGCCATCCAAGGGCTCGTCTTGAGCCGCTTAGGGCGCTTGAAGGATGCTGAGCAAGCCCTTAACCATGCCCTCCGCCTCAACCCCAAAGATGACCTGGCCTGCTCCCATCTTGGTGAACTCTATCTCCGCCAGCAGCAATACGACCGCGCCTACCGTTTCCTTTCCAAAGCCATCAAACTCAATCCCAAGAACCCCGACAGCCATTACTGGATGGGATGCCTGAACGCCGCCCGGGGGCGTACTTCCCAGGCGAGGCGAAACCTGGAAGTGGCGTTGGCCCGTAAAGATAAACAGGACTACCTATCCGATGTGACCGCTGACCGGATCCTTGAAAAGCTCGCCGAGGTTCGCCAGAGTGAGATGAAGACCCAATGATGTCGTTGCTGCCAGTCCCTACCCTGGTAATCCCGGTCCCAATATCCACCTGTCTTCGTTGAGAGTGGAGGTCATCTGATGTCTTTCCCCCCAGTGTCATTGACAGTTGATCTACTTTCCGGAACCATTGTCTTTCTCCTGGTAGCAGCAGTGTCCGGTGTATCCATGGCCATCCAGGGGTCCATCAATTCCGCCCTGGGGAAAATAGTTGGGTTGTGGGAAACAACCTTGATCGTTCACCTCACTGCCACCATAGCCGTATCGGTGATCCTTTTTGCCTTCAACCTCGGAAAGGGCAGTTTTCTAAGGGCTGGTGAGGCCCCGTGGTATTATTATCTCGGTGGTTTTCTGGGAATCCTCATCACCTACGGCGTGGTGATCACCATCCCCAAACTGGGGGCAGCCGTAGCCACCACGGCCATTATCGTCGGCCAGGTAGGAATGGCTGCCTTGGTTGACCATTTCGGCCTTTTCGGGCTTCAACAAATACCCTTCACCTGGCTCAAGTTCGTGGGCTTGGTCCTTCTGGCCGCAGGGGCCAAGCTCCTACTCACCTAAGCCTTTTCCCCTGTCCCTCCCACCCCATGCCAAAGGCAGCAGGCAGGACAAATTGGCTGCCTTTCGGAATATCGGCGCAAGAAGGGATAAAGCCTTCCAATGAGGGGAATATTATGTCAGAAATCAAAATGCGAGGAGGGTTGTAACTTGGTATGGGCAGGACAAAGAAGCAGGCTCTTGGTGCTGGTGGTCTTTGTAATCATGGTTCTGGCAGGGGCTCTTGTTCTCTCTGGATGTCCCCAGGCAGATCCGGACGAAGGCAATGGGGCCGATGAAGATGACGGGGCAGGAGAAGAACAGCAGGACGGTGATGAAGATGGAGCCGATGGTGCCGACGAGCTTGCGGAAAAACTTGAACGGGTAACTAAGGACAATGCCCCGGGGGGCTGTGGTGACTGTCACCGCAAGATTAACGAAGAAAAGGACTACACCTTGAATGCAGAGGCCAAGGCAATCGCAGACCATCCTGAAACTAATGCCAACACGGTAGCCGAGTGTATTGTCTGCCACGACGCGGAAAGCGAAAGGCCCTTCCGGAAAATCCTGCACCGGGCTCACATCATCGAAGGAGAGCATTACACAGAAGAGTACGATAAGAACTGTATCAACTGCCACCAGGTTGATGAGCAGGGAACGGTAGTCGTGAAAGGGCTAGAGCAGCAATAACTGTTACCAGCTCTAAGTAAACCAGTATCCACAGGTATCCACAGGTAGCAGCACCAACGGTGGGAAGTAGACGGCCACGCAAAACCGGGGACCTATCAAGTGTTCCCCGGTTTCCTTTTCGCCCATTGGCACACCCAATCCATCACCCGAAGAGCCGGGCCAGAAAACCTTTCCTCCTGCGGTCCTTCCGGGAGCTTGCCAGGGCCAGCTCATACCTCAGCTGCTGGATTTCCTGTTGGGTCCGGATCAGCGCAGTAAGAAGGCGATCCCGGTCCTCCAGGCGCCGGCTTTCACTCTGGGCCAGGGCCTTGTTAAGCTCATCCAGACGTCGCAGGAGTTCTTCCGGCTCTAGTCCCTTACCCCCCTGAAGTGCCTGGCCACCGGCGGCATCCGCGCTGGATCCATGACCTGTACCTGCTTGGGCCTGTTTCAAGGACGCTACAATCTCTCCTTTTCTTTTTCCGCCGTTCTGCATCTTCACTATCTTCCGGATCGTAGCCACATCTTCAGCCGGGACATGGAGGGGTCCTATTTCAACTTCCGGACCCGTTAACCAGGAACGGTACTCCGAGAGGATGATACGGAGCATATGCGGGGTTATCCCGAGCATTTCGCAGACCTTCTGGGCGGAGTACAGACGCTTTAATTCGGCTTCCATTGGGAACCCCCCGTACGTGGCTTATTTTATCATTCGAGACAGATGTTCTATCTCCTTCCTGTAAGATCCCCGTATCCACTGTCCCCCAGCCGAAAATAATAAAGGGGACCCAAGAGTGTAGAAAATCCGGTTGGTTACTCTCCCGGTACCCATAATTCGACCAAGTCGCCAGTACGCAGGTTGGCAGCATTGGCTTCATCGGTATCCATGTGCATCTCCAGCTTCCAGTCTCTCTTGACCCGGAAGATAACATTTTCGAAAATGAGGGCCCTTTTTCCGGTGCACTTTACCGCTACCAGGTCGGAATCCTTGACCCCCAGGCGTTGAGCGTCCTCTGGAGTGGCATGAATGTGCCTCTGGGCGACAATGACTCCTTTCTCGAGGGCCAATTCACCGGCGGGTCCCTGTACGACAATCCCTGGGGTATCTTCGAGGTGACCCGATTCTCTAATGGGAGGCCGAATCCCCAGGATATAACCGTCTGTCTTGGAGATCTCCACCTGGGTCTGACTCCGAACCGGCCCCAGGACCCTGACCTTTTTCAGGGTAGCCTTTGGCCCCACCAGGTTTACAGTTTCCACCGCGGCAAACTCACCCGGTTGACTCAAGGGTTTGTACACTCTTAACTCGTGGCCCGGCCCGAACAGAACTTCGACCGCCTCTGCCGTCAGATGGATGTGTCTGCTGGAGATACCCACCGGAATAGCTATTGTCACCAACCGTCCACCTCTCTCTGGAAAGTATGCGCCGTATCTCGTCCCAAAAAACACTAATCCCTAATGCTCCTGCTGCCATGGTCCTTGCTTCAGTCCCGTTTCTGATTCCCTGACCCTCCAGGCCTGCGGCGTACAGATTCTTCCGTGGAAGAACCCGGGCCAGTCCCGGCAACCAGCGAAAGGAGGTCTAAAGGAGTGCCCAGGGAAGAACCCAACAAGAACCGGCTAACCAGGTCAAGACCCGTGCCCAGGTCGCGACGTTTCGAGACACCACTCCGACCCGACGATTTCGAGACAGGATATGAGATTACTCCCATCAGCGGCTGGTGGTCCAATAAGTGGTTTCCCCACAGCCTTGTACGTGACACCAAGGATATTGACGCAGAAAATGAGTGAAGGCCTTTCCGGCCTTCTCCTCATGAACGATAAGATCTTACTCTGCTTTCAGGGCCAACCCCTTACTTGGCCGGGCTGATCTCTTGGTCCCGGTTAAGAAGACTTCGGACCATCTCTTCCAGGTAGTGTATGCGCCGGTTTTTTGCCCATAAGGTTTTGACGTACCTCCGGTTTGCCTCCTTGAGCCGCTTGTTTTCCTCCTGGAGGCGTCTCACCCGAACCTGTTTTTCCCTTTCCTGGGTGATTACCAGGTTCATCAAGACCCTCCGGCTGAGTCGTAAACCGGCCACCTTCCTTTCTAGAGTCTCAATCTGGACCCGAAAACCATTGGAATCGCCTCTCACACTTTCACCCTCCCCAGAACATCGAAGAAATCCTGTAGTATTATACCTAGGGTTCTGAGGGGGTATTCCAACGGGTTACCTTCTTCCTCAAAGCCACAATTCCATTAATTAGCTACCACCACTTCTTTCTCCTCTCATAGAGGAAAAGACTCAATACCCTGAACTTTCAGTTACGTGCCAGGTCTGAAAACCTGGTCCATCACCCGCAGGATGTTACGCCCCAGGACCTTCTGCACGGTCTCGGCATCGATTCCCCGGGCAAGCAGGGCTTCGGTTAACTCGGGGAGGAACCGGACATCCTCCAGGCCACGCGGGGTCTTTTCAATACCGTCAAAGTCAGACCCAAGCCCGACGTGGTCCGGGCCTACAAGTTCAAGCAGGTACTCAATATGGGCAACCACCGCGTCCAGGCATGCATTGCCGTCCTCGGCCAGGAAATGAGGGGCAAAATTGATCCCTACTACCCCCCCGTGGGCAGCTAAAGCGCGGATCTGCTGGTCTGTGAGGTTACGAGGATGGTCACACAGGGCCCTCGCATTGGAATGGGAAGCTATCACCGGAGAAGTGGAAACCTCGAGGACATCCCAGAATCCCCTTTCCCCAAGATGGGAGACATCTACCAGCATGCCAAGCCGGTTAAGTTCTCGGACCACCTCAACCCCAAACCGGGTCAACCCCCCGCCTGCCCGCCCCTCGGCAACACCGTCGGCCAGGTAGTTACGCTCGTTCCAGGTCAAGCAGAGGGACCTTACCCCCAGCCGGTAGAAGATGCGCAAGACCCCCAGGTCTCTCTCCAAGGCCTCCCCTCCCTCAATACTGAGAATGGCAGCGATCTTCCCGGCTGCCGCGATGCCTTGGATTTCTTCGACACTGGTGGCCAACTGCAGTTCAGACCGGTTGGCTTCTTCCTCCCGGTAAAAAGCGTCAAGCAAACGCAGTGCTTGCTTCAGGGCCCTTTCCGGCTTGTACTCGGGCTCGATAAAGCAGGCAAAGAACTGCACCCTTACCCCGCCCCGGCGCAGCCGGCTGAGGTCAACATGCCCGCCTTTACCCTGGTCCGCCAGGCGTCTTTTCCCTTTCAACACATCCAAAAGGGTATCGGCATGCATGTCCACCACAATGCTCTCATGGTGTAAATTTCCCGGCATCATCTCCCCCCTATTCTCTTTGCTTTCAGTCTCTTGGCTCCAGACAAATAAAAATCCGTCCGCACACAAGGACGGATCAAGAGACCATTCTCGCGTGGAACGGATCAAATAGACTTGTTCTCTTAACGCGGCTGGACGATGAGTTTAATCGCGGTTCTTTCCTCTCCGTCGATCTGGATATCTGTGAAGGCAGGGATGCACACAAGGTCCATTCCACTGGGGGCAACAAAGCCCCGGGCGATCGCCACCGCTTTCACCGCCTGGTTCAAAGCTCCAGCTCCGATGGCCTGTATCTCGGCCCCACCTCTCTCCCGCAGGACTCCAGCTAATGCCCCGGCAACTGCGTTAGGACTCGACTTGGCCGACACCTTTAGAACTTCCACTAGCAATGCCCTCCTTCGTGTGAGTATCAATACCTTATACTTGATCCTACACCGTCACTACTAATACTGTGGCTGTCATGTCCGTACCCACCCTGGCTACTATGATAGTGTTAGCACCTCTATGTTACCACTGAAATCGTTTCTTGACAAGACGCAAAAGCTCCATTTTTCTGACAATATTCTCGCCCCATTACTCATCTTCATTGGGGTATGTATACGGGTAACGACACGGAAGGAGGTAGTGATGCCGCCCGTTGGATCCGGGTCACTCCCTACATTCGAGCCTGCGGATAGACCTCGCTTTACCGCTCTTTTCCTCGACATCAAGTACCACGGCCTGGAAAACCCTTTTCCCCTTGGCCACTTCGAAGCGCACCGGAAGCTGGGTCAAAAAGCGCTCCAGAATTAGCTCCTTCTTCACCCCGATCACTGAATCAACAGGGCCGGTCATCCCAACATCGGTTATGTAGGCCGTTCCGCCGGGTAGAATCCGCTCGTCCGCAGTCGGAACATGGGTATGGGTACCCAAGACAGCACTTACCTTCCCATCCAGGTGCCAGCCCATGGCCATTTTTTCCGAAGTTGCCTCCGCGTGAAAGTCAACGATGACCACCGGGGTCTCCCTTTTGAGTTTCTCTGTTTCCACCGCTGCCGCACGGAAAGGACAACCGAGGCTGACCTGGGAGAATACCCGTCCCGAAACATTCACCACGCCTACCTTGAGCTTCTTCTTAGTCTGTACCAGCACAGAACCACGACCCGGTGTCCCATCGGGGTAGTTCAACGGTCTTACCATCCGGGTTTCGTGGTCGATGAACTGGTAGACCTCTTTTTTGTCCCAGACGTGGTTCCCCATGGTAAGAATATCGATCCCGGCCGCAAAGAGCTCATCAGCCACCGCTCTGGTGATCCCCATGCCCCCGGCGGCATTCTCGCCGTTGGCCAGGCAGAAATCAACCCGTTCCCTGGCCAGAAGGTCGGGTAAACAGGACTTCACAATTTGCCGACCCGGTTTACCAACAATATCACCAATAAAAAGGATAATCACAGTCGGACCTCCACATCATCCCAAGCCAGAGCCTAGCTTCGGTCCTTCACTTATTGAAGACCAAAACCCGCCCCTCCTCGCGAAAGGCGATTAAATTCTTGCCCTGGGCGCCATCCTTGAGATCTTCAAGCATCTCCTCAATTAATTCTTCCTGAATCAACAACTCCTCTTCCAAAACGGCATCGTTTTCATCCACAACCAGGACATCACCCCATTGTTCCCTCAAAACCTCGATCATGAGGGATAGCTCCTCCTGGCTTAACGTGGTAACATCCCTTTTGATGTCAACTACCGTTACCCGCCCAAACCGGGTCGTCTTGACTTTAAAAACATAATCCGAACTTCCTCGCAGCTGGTGGTAAACCTCGATACCAGCTGAAAGCTTCTCCTCGAGAAGCCTGTATTCCGAATCAGATATGAGCTTGGCAATGAGAAAGGTAAATTTCAAAATATGGTTCTTGGGGTCGTAGTTTATTGTTCCCAGCTCCGGGTATCTCACTAGAATTGAGATCAGCAGGCTCACACTCTTGGAAACATTACTGCTCACCATCAGATGTTTATCCAATTCTCACCCTCCTGACGGCTGAAACCGCATGACCAGTGCCAAGCAACCTCCCGTACAGTAGTTTGTGTTACCGGAAAGATTCTCTACCGTAGTTCCGATTCCTGCCATCGGAGCAAGGCATCCAAGCAGAAAGTTTTGGTAGCACCAGACACCCCCGGCAGGGCCGGGGGTGTCTGGTGCTTTTCAAGGCCTGCAACTTGTTTAACTCAGGCTACCTGGCGTACTCGACCGCCCGGGTTTCCCTGATCACAACCACCTTGATTTGGCCTGGGTACTCAAGCTGGCCCTCTATTTTCTTAACGATATCACGGGCCATCTTGGCAGCCCTGGTATCATCCACCCTTTCTGGCTTGACCATGATCCGGATTTCCCGCCCGGCCTGAATCGCATACGCCTTCTCTACACCTTCAAAGGAATCCGCAATATCCTCGAGTTTCTGAAGACGCTTGATGTAGGCCTCCAGGGTTTCCCGCCGCGCACCGGGTCGGGCAGCCGAAAGGGCATCAGCTGCAGCCACCAGGACGGCCTCAACCGAAGCAGGTTCCACGTCCCCATGGTGGGCAGCCATGGCATCAATGACCTCAGGGGCTTCACGATATTTCTTCAGGAGCTCGATGCCGCTGGCGACATGGGGGCCTTCCACCTCGTGGTCGACAGCCTTGCCGATGTCGTGAAGGAGGCCTGCCCTCTTGGCCAGCTGGGCATCAACCCCAAGTTCCGCCGCCATCGCCGCAGCAAGGAAAGCAACCTCGATGGAGTGTTTCAAAACATTTTGCCCGTAACTTGTCCGGAAGTTTAACCTCCCCAGCAGTTTGACCAGGTCCGGATGCAGTCCGTGGACACCGGTGTCAAAAGTTGCCTGTCCCCCGGCCTCACGGATCCGGGCGTCCATCTCCCGCTTTGCCTTTTCCACCATCTCTTCAATCCTCGCCGGGTGGATGCGTCCATCAGCCACCAACTTCTCCAGGGCAATCCGGGCGATCTCGCGCCTGATGGGGTCAAATCCCGAGAGAATTACCGCTTCCGGCGTATCGTCAATAATGAGATCAATACCGGTCAGGGTCTCCAGGGCGCGAATATTCCGCCCTTCCCTGCCGATAATACGACCCTTCATCTCGTCATTGGGTAATTCCACCACTGAAACCGTGGTTTCGGCCACGTGGTCGGCTGCACACCGCTGGATAGCCAGGGAGATGATCTCGCGAGCCCTCTTTTCGCCTTCCTCTTTAGCCTTGGCTTCAAGATCCCGAACCATCACGGCTGCCTCATGTTCGATTTCTTTCTCAATGTTATTGAGAAGCAATTTCCGGGCCTCATCACTAGAGAGTCCCGAAATCTTTTCTAGTTCCTTCAACTCCCTGGCCTTGAGCTCGTCCAATTCCTCCTTGGTTTTTCTGATTTCTTCCTCCTGCTTGATAAGGCTGATTTCCTTCTTTTCCAGGGTTTCGCTCTTACGGTCGAGGGCTTCTTCCTTCTGGACGAGGCGCCTCTCCAGCCTGTGCAGTTCACTGCGGCGTTCACGGCTTTCCTTTTCCAGGTCATTCCGGAGCCGGTGCACTTCTTCCTTGGCCTCAAGGATGGCCTCCCTTTTTCTGGCCTCCCCTTCCTTGGTAGCTTCCTCCACGATGCGCTGGGCCGCCTCCTCGGCAGAGCCGATTTTGGCTTCAGCAATGAACTTGCGCATCACATAGCCGGCCATAAAAATGACAGAACCGATGACAAGCCCTAGAAGACCGATTAGAATCCCATTCACCTGGTTCACCTCCCCTGACGCGCAACGTTAAACGAAAAAAGCCGAGTATACGACTCGGCTTCCAACCAATGAGGATGAAGGTAATTACTGAATTATCCGATAAATATGAGCCTCACCACACGGACGCACTTTAGTCTTGTTCCAGCTCCTCTTTATATGCAAACGGCGTACAAGTTCGCCGGTGACAGTTCGGCGCGTCCAGACTTATTTATCCGATAAACCTCCTGGTAAGTGGCAAGCCAAGTCATGATTTCAAACCTAAGATCTATTTTAGCTTTTTTTTCAAAAGGTGTCAAGCCGACCGGTGGTACCGGACTCATGTTAGGGCAGTCTAACCTAAAACACTTCTTCCAGGACCCGGGCAATGACCCAGGTTTCAAAACCACGCCGCTCCAAAAAGGCAGCCAGGCGCCTTCTGTCCCGGTCAGTAAGAGGTCCTTTGCCGCCCATTTTGAGCACCGAAATACGTTTTCGCGCCGCGTCCAGGGCCAGTTCATACTCGTCGGCCGGGTAATACCGGGACAGGCTTTCCTTGACGACCGTTTCGTTTACCCCGCGCATCAGGAGCTCCAAGGCAAGCCGACGCCTTCCCATTGGTTTTTGCCGCAACCTTTCCTCGAGCCAAGCCCGGCAGAAAGAAGAGTCATCGATATAGCCCCAGCGCTCAAGGTCAGCCAGTGCACCCTCCACGGCCGACCGGGGGTATCCCTTTTCCAGAAGCTTGCCTTCAACCTCACATCTCGTTTTACGTCCTCTAGTCAAAACCTTAAGGGCGTAGGCGAGCGCCCCTCCTCTTTTGCCCGGCTCCACTCCACCGATCCACGCCTTTCTACCAGGTCCTTACCGCCTTGCCTTGACCCTGTCAACCTTTTTTGTCTGGTCAGCCTTACCCCTGGCCTCAACCTTTGACTTTTCCCCGGTTGCACCTTGTTTCAGTGCAGGCTGGGTATTGACCGGCGCCATAGCCTCCCGGATCTTCCCCTCAATTTCAGCAGCCAGTTCCTGATTTTTCCCCAAGAACTCCCGGGCGTTTTCCCGGCCCTGACCAAGCCGCAGATCACCGTAAGAGTACCAGGCCCCGGTCTTAGTGATGAGCTTCAATTCCACGCCCAGGTCGAGGATTCCACCTTCTCGAGAAATCCCTTTCCCGTATAATATGTCAAACTCAGCGTTCCTAAAAGGTGGGGCAAGCTTATTCTTAACCACCTTGGCCCGGGTCCGGCTTCCAATCACTTCATTACCCTGCTTCAGGGTCTCAGCCTTTCTAACCTCGATCCGAATCGAAGAATAAAACTTTAGGGCCCTTCCACCCGGTGTGGTCTCCGGGTTGCCAAACATGACCCCAACCTTTTCCCTGATCTGGTTGATAAAGACCGCCGTTGTCCTGGATTTACTAATGGCCGCCGTCAGTTTCCGAAGGGCCTGGGACATCAGGCGAGCCTGCAGGCCAACGTGTGCATCCCCCATCTCCCCTTCAATTTCGGCCCTCGGGACCAGGGCGGCCACCGAGTCCACGACTACCACGTCCACCGCCCCGCTGCGCACCAGGGCCTCGGTAATCTCCAGGGCCTGTTCACCTGTATCCGGTTGAGAAATCAGGAGGTTATCAATGTCAACACCTACCTGACGCGCGTACACAGGATCAAGGGCGTGCTCGGCGTCGACAAAGGCCGCCACACCTCCCTGCTGCTGCGCCTCGGCAATGATATGAAGAGCCACGGTGGTTTTTCCCGAAGCTTCCGGCCCGAAGATCTCGACCACCCTTCCCCTCGGGACACCTCCGATGCCTAGCGCCCGGTCTAGTTCGAGGGACCCGGTGGGAATCACTTCCACGCTCATGGCCGCGGAAACTTCACCAAGCCTCATAATTGACCCCTTGCCAAACTGCCGTTCTATTTGGGCCAGTGCCATATCAAGGGCTTTTTGTTTCTCCATCGGTTTCTCCCCTTCCACCGGTTGACAAAAGCCGAGTTGTCAATATTTTCCTGCAAAATTTATCATAACACTAAAACATCCTTCCTGGCAAGGTAAAATTCATCCGAGCGAGAACCGGCGCAACACCGTATAAATGGGACCTTTTGGAGTCAAACGGCTCCTGACGAGGGACACTTCATCAAGACTAATGGTGCCGAAATCTGTCTGGTCGTACTTCTTGCATACTTCAGCAAACCCGTCTCCAGGAGACCTCCTGACCCTTCCAATGGTCAAGTGTGGAGCAAAGGGTCTCTCTTCCGGCTCAAAACCAACAGGTACCAGGGCCGCATCAACAGCGGCCGCCGCCTCTGCCAGGGTATCAGCCTTCGGGGCCCCGACCCAGATCACCCTTGGGCGGTCCCACCGGGGGAAAACACCCACCCCGCGGAGATTGATGACCCCGGGCCTTACCTGGTGCCCTACCCTCTCCAGCGCCCTTTCCAGGGGAGGCAGCACATCATCCTGAACCTCTCCCAGAAACTTCAGGGTCAGGTGCAGGTTTTCCGGTCGCACCCACCTCACCGCACCGATGGGGTCGTAGGTCTTGAGCCTTCCCTGCAGGCGGGCTATTCTTTCCTTAACCCTTCCTTCTATTTCTACCGCGACAAAAAGCCTCAAAGGAATCAAACCGCCCTTGCGACGTCATTCTCGGTATCTTCGCCTGTACTCCCAAAAAGATTCCTTCCCTCACTCTTTCCCTCACCTGAGCTTTACTGGCCCTACCAGGCCTGGACCTGGTAGAGGAGTATTTCCCTAGGACTATTCAGGCTGTTTACAATCCCAATTCTCAACACTCAGGGGGCCTAGGAATGGACCACCCCGGCTTACTCATTCAGGCTGCTCCTGCCCAAGTCTTCGACATCAGAACGCCTATTCCTGCCGCAAAAGGTTTGTCCCTTCCTCAACCAAGATCCGCTCCAGGATTAATCCACTCTTGACGTTAGAAATTTGAATGCTATCGACAGCTAAAGGCACAAGGCGGACGGTCCTACCGTCTTCTTCCACGCTTTTCTCCAGGTGTACCAGGACCACCGAGTAAGGGACCTCCTGCCGCACCTGAAGCCCGCGGATCCCGGCAGCCCCGCTTGTCCCGGGGTTAATAACAATGGACCCTTTCTCGTTCCGAATGGCAATCTTATGGGTGTGCCCGTGAACGATGATGAGGGCTTCCCCCAGGAACCTATTGGCCAAGATGGGGTTGTGAACCACCAGGAAAAGGGGCTCCTGGGGCTCTGGATTCGCCTTGAGGGTCTGGCGCAGCCCTTGGGCCACCTCTTCAAACTCCTGGGCCGAACCGACCCTGGGTAACTCCCGGTGCGAAGAAGGGTCAGCCACCCCCAGGACGGAAACACCCTTTACCCTTACTATCTGGCCGTCAAGAATGGTGACGTTTTCAATTGCCCCCAGGGCTTCAACGACCTGGGGTGATTCATGGTTTCCCGGTACGAACAAGTAGGGAATACCCAATTCCTTCAACCGCCCCGTGAGCACGGCCTCGAGAGGAGTACCCCAGTCGGTGAAATCACCGGCATCGATAGCCAGGTCCACGGCAAAGGTATCAACAACCCCCTGAATGAAATCCAGGGCCGCCGGGTTGTTATGAATGTCGGAAACCACCAGAACCTTGAGATCCCCCCTGACACTTCCCAGGGGAGGGAGGTTGTCGATCCTTGCAAAGAGGGTGGCCAGGTTCCTGGCTGTAACCTGGATCTGTTCTCCAAGTTCTCTGACCTTCAAAATCCCTTCTTCCAAGAGCCCGATCATCCACGGGGCTGCCCGGAGGATCCCACGGTATTCCGGGTGCAAAAAAGCCCCTGTATCATACGAAAGATAACTGACACCCAAAAGAAGGGCCATCACCAGGAATCCAACTACGGCCCCCATCAAGATGACCCGGCCCCTCCGGTATCCCAAGAAAAGGACCCCGAAAGCACCGCCCAAGGCCGCAAGACCAAGTACCCGCAGGACAAACCTTTCGATAATACGAAGGAGCCTTTGCCTGATTCCTTCCACAAAGGCCTCCTGCCCCACCCCTTGGGCAGCCATCTCCACCAACAACTCGGGGTCCACGTTACGCAGCGTAACACTGAACTGCAACGGGCTCAGGTGAGTCCGGGCACTGATGGTTCCGAGGGGCGGCACAAAAACCTGGGTATAGCCCCGGTCAAAGATTTCGACTGCCAGTTCAATCTCGAAAGCATCCAGGGAATACACGGAGGGACTCAGGAAAGTGATAAAGACGATCATCCCTAGAACACTGAAGAAACCGACCGTCACAGCCCGTTGCAACCCCATGTCCCGCCTGGTTCTGGACATTTGCTTTTCCCCTGGCAACTCAGAGGCTCAAAGTGCAGTCCCTACTGCGACCAGGCGTTCGCTCCTTTCTCAACTGTATATTAGAAAATCTAGATGAGGTATCTCCTCAAGAGTACCAGGGCTTCGAGGGCGGCCCTGCGCTTGATTTCCACCCGGCCACCCCAGAAAACCCTCCTGAACACCCTGGTTCCCCCTTTACCCGCCAGGCCGAAGTATACTAAGCCTACCGGTTTCTCAGGGGAACCACCAGTCGGACCGGCAATCCCTGTCACCCCGAGCCCGAGGTCGGTCCCGGCCGTACGGCGGATCCCGGTGGCCATGGCTTCCGCCACCTGCCGACTCACTGCACCGTACTGCTCGATTAAACGTACCGGTACACCCAGAAGCTCGTGTTTCGAGCGGTTGGAGTACACTACCACCCCGCGTTCCAGGTATGCTGATACCCCGGGGACATTTGTAAGCCGGTCTATAATGAGCCCCCCGGTACAGGATTCAGCTACCCCCAGGCTCAGCCCGTTGCGCGCCAGAAGGTTTACCACCGTTTCTTCCAGGGTCTGGTCGTCTTCCCCGTAAATGTAGGAACCCACCCTCTCGTAAACCCTCTGGGCCGCGAGCTCCAAGAGGGCCCTGGCCTCACTGGTGGATTCGGCCTTGGCAGTAAGGCGAAGTCTAACCTCCCCCAAGCCGGCCAGAGGGGCAATGGTGGGATTGCGCTGTTCCAAAATGAGGTCTTTTATCCGCTCCTCCAGGGCTGATTCGCCCAGACCACAAATCTTGAGGGTCCGGGAAACCAGTACCTGACGGCCTGTTCCCAGCTGCTTCTCAAGCTCTGGACGAACATAGGTTTCAAACATTGGTCTGACCTCCCGCGGCGGTCCGGGGAGGAGAACAATAGTCTTCCCGTTGTGAAAGACCATGGCCCCAGGCGCAGTTCCCACCGGATTGGGAAACACCGAGGCTCCTTCAGGAAACCGTGCCTGGCGCCGGTTGCTCTCGGGCATCGGAAGCTCACGGTGCCGGAAAAACGCCTCCACCCACTCCAAGGCCCGTAGATTCTCGACCATCGTTCTCCCCGTCACTTGTGCTACCGCCTGCTTGGTAAGGTCGTCTTCAGTGGGCCCAAGCCCGCCCGTGCAGAGGACGATGTCGGACCGCCCGAGGGCTGTCTTCAAAACCTCCACGATCCGGTTCTCGTTATCCCCTACCGTAACCCGGAAGAAAACATCAATGCCCAGCTCCGCCATCTGCCGTGAAAGGTAGACCTGGTTGGTATCGGTCACCTGGCCCAAGAGCAGTTCAGTACCCACGGAGATAATTTCGGCCTGCACAAAACCCCGCCCCCTTCTCTTCTTTCTGACGCTCCGGTACCGCCGCACCGTCTGCTGCGAACGCACGCCTTGCCTTACGGTTATAGTTCGGTGGGGCGAGGCAAAGACCTCCATGCGATTCTACTGCCCGTGGCTTGTGGGGGTCTCTGAGTAAAATGAGTAAAAAAAGTACCGTGTCTGCCACGGTACTAGTATTTCGCCCCCCTCATCCCTTATACAGCCACCAGACCAGGCGCCTCAACCTGCCTGGGCCTTGACTTCTTCAGCCTCCTCAAAACCCTCTTCTTTGAAGAGCCGGCGGAATTCAGCCCCAGATACCGCCTCCTTATCGACGAGAATCCAAGCGATCTTCCGCAGGAAACTGCGGTGACGTGAGATGATGTTCCTGACCTTTTCCTCCTCCTCACGGATAATGGACGAGACTACCTGGTACAGCTCTTGGTCGGGAACAATATCTTCGTCCACCACACCCAGGCGGGACATACCGGAAAGCACCATGCGCCGGGCCAAGCCCACCGCCTTTTCAAAATCATTAATGGCCCCTGTACTCCGGCTCCCCAGGAGCTCTTCTTCCGCCACAGAACCAGCCAGGGCAAGGCGGATATCCTCCTCCAGGTTCTCCCTGGTCTGAAGATAGGTGTCTTCCACCGGGGTGTTTCGAACGTATCCCAGTGCCTTGCCCCGGGAAGTGATATTGATGGAGGATACGTACCCCGGCCGCTCACTCTCGGCCACCAGGGCGTGGCCGCCCTCATGGACGGCAATCCGCTCCAGCTCACCAGCACTGGGCCGCCGTTCAAGTTTTTCTCCCATCATCACCTTATCGATGGCTTCGCTGAAGTGGGAAGGTTCAATGACTTTCTTCCCTTCCCTCATCGCCAAGATGGCTGCCTCGTTGGCCAGGCTTTCCAGGTGTGCCCCGGAAAAACCAAAGGTTTCCCTGGCGACCTGCTCCAGGTCAACCTTGTCATCCAAGGGTTTGTTGGCCGTATGAAGTTTTAGGATCTCCTGCCGGCCCTTCTTGTCGGGTAAATCTACTCTCACGATCCGGTCGAAACGCCCCGGCCTTGTCAGAGCGTCATCTAGAAGGTCCGGACGGTTGGTGGCCCCAATCAAGAGGATAATGACGTCATCCTCGATACTCAGGCCGTCCATTTCCACCAGGAGCTGGTTCAGGGTTTGGTCGTATTCAAGGTGGCTTGTGTGCCGACCCCTCTTGCCCCCAAGAACCTCCAGTTCGTCGATAAAGATGATGGCACTATCCTTTCCCTTCTGCCGGGCCGTCTCGCGCGCCCGCCTGAAAAGGGACCTGACGCGTTGTGCCCCTACACCCGCATACATCTCGATAAACTCGCTTCCCGAGGAAGAGATAAAGACAGAATCGGTATAGCTGGCCGCCGCCTTGGCCAAAAGGGTCTTCCCCGTACCAGGCGGCCCGGTCAGGAGAATTCCTTTCAAAGGTCTGATCCCGAGGCTCTTATACTGCTGGTGTTTTGTAATGAACTCAAGGGCCTCAATCAATTCTTGCTTGGCGAAATCCTGCCCACCTATTTCATCAAAGCTGACCCTCGCCACTCGGGTTCTGTCCACCACCGTCGAAAACTTTCTCCTCAAGTTTTTCAGGCCAACCGTTTGCGAGAGCAGGTAAACCAGTCCGAGGAGAAAAACAACCGGGAAGATATTGTATCCCTGCAAGAGCAGGAACAAAGCCAATCCAATTCCTGCTCCGGCACCAATCTCCTTGATCAACGTCCACCACCTACCTCAAGCCCGTAGGTTGTCTTGGCTAAAGTACGGTTCGCGTTAACCCCACGCGGAATCAGCTCGTAAAGGTAACCGTCCTCTTGGTAGAGGGCAAGATACACGTAGTTCTCGTCCACGTAAAGCTTGTACTTTCCCACTCCCAAAGCCCGGGCCTTTTTTTCGACCCTCTCTGCCATCATACTGAAGTGTCCGGTGGCCACTGCCTCCTCAAGGTCGTAGTGAAGGTGGTAATAGACTTCCTCCAGGTCACGGTTCCGCTCATCCTCAACCGTGAGGCGGAACTGGCGATCTCCCAGGATGGCCCTGGTTTTTTCCTCCAGTTCCCGGTAGCTCTGGGGCAAGTTGTCAATTCTCTTGAGTTTAATGGAAATTTCGAGCTGCTCCGGTGTTTCGTTGATCGCGAACGTCTCGACCGCAGGGTGTGCCCGGTAGAGTTCTTCGAGTGGTTGGTCGACGGTGCGGTTTTCAACCAGGTGCTGTCCGGCCATTAACACAGCCAGGGTAAAAAGGACTGCGACCCCAATGACAGCCAGACGGAAACCGTTAATATGCACCTGTTCACCCCCCAAGTCTTGATCACACAAGAGCCAAAAAAATCACACCCACCCGGGTTTGTTTACATAAAGTTTGCCGTCACCTCAAAGTATAGCACAGAATACCCCAATTTTCAGCCACACCGCCCGGACAATCTATGGAAAAAGCCCCGGTATCTTCTGGGGCTTGGGCTGGTGCTATGAGTGGTGGATAAGGTAGTTGTCCATCTCCCTTGCAGTTCCCCATAACAAACGATGCTTACATGTTTAATAATAACATAATAACACCTTTCCACATGAAAACATATTATGTAAGTGAGTCGAGGAGTAAACTTGGGTTCATTAAAACTATGGCGGTAAAGGAGATGAGTCGTATGGCTGATGTCGCCAAACCGTGCACGTGTTCTCCGTATTTGAATATTTGCTGCTGCGGAGCCAAGAACGGGATTTCCGTAGTTCAGCCGGCGTGTCAGAACCTACCTGATGGTAGTGTTGTCAACAATCCTGCTTTTGTACCTGAACTGGATAAATCTTTTTGGACCTATAAGCTTATTACTGACTGCAGCCAGGCTACAAAAGCAATCAGCAATTTCGTCATCCCAGTCTGTGATATCATTCCTGCTGAGAATATCATAGTTAGTGAAAAAATTGATGGATGCGGTCAGTTCGTTCCAGTACCCTTTACCCTTACAAAAACTGATCCCAATTTCGGGACTGCCCCTGAAGGGTTTCAATTCCTAAAAATTGAAACTGAGGACCGCTACGAAAAGGGTGTCAGTGTTGAATACCGCCTGGAAATCGTGGGGGATTTTCCCCTCGCAGTTCAACCGATCAAAGTCAAAGCAGGAACCAGTATCCTTACCTTTGAGTGTGATGACTGTTTCCTGGTACCAGAATGCAATCCCCAGGGTGAACTAGTACTTATTAAAGAATGTGGACATACGATTATCAATAATCAAGCAACACTTCACTATAGTCTTAGTGTCACCAACATCGGAAATGCTGCACTAGATGATGTGGACTTCAAAGACACGATCTTCATCCCTACCCAGCTGATTACGGGTCCAATTACAGTAACTCCGCCAACCTTGACTGTCGATACTACCATCCCCGGCCAAGTCAGGATCAGTGGTAATTTAGGGACTATTGAACCAGGTGGAGTAGTTCCAATCACCTACGAAATTCCCATTGCAAGTATCACTACCGCTGGGGAGTATTTGATTAATAATACAGCGGATGTATCGGCCAAGGGAACCAAAGACTCTGCCAGCTGTACAACTAAAATTGATGTTGTGGAATTAAGGGCTGATAAATGCTGTACAATAGACGGTAACCAAGGAACCTATACCTTAACGATATCTAGTGAAAATGATTCACCAGATATTGTAGTGGATATCCATGACCACATGGAGGTGCCAACTGGGGTAACCATTAAGTTTACCAGTTTCAACGGCTGCGAAGCACGTTTCTCCGGCAGCGGTGATCCGGTGCCACTCAATACCGATATTACCGGACCTGTAGGCCTGGATTTTATTTGTAAATCCGCATTGATACCTTCTGGTGGCAGTTTTCAAAAAACCCTTTCCTTCACCCTTGTATCAAGTTCAGTTTTGGGAACTGCAGTAATTGACAATACCATTACAGAAGTCATACCTGTTGACCCAGGAGCCCAAGTACTGCTTGGAGTACTAAATCTTCCGGCATCAGCCCAAATAGATATTCAACTTAATATGATCTGTCAAAAACCGTGTTTATAAAATATCTTCAACAACTAACAAAATCTACAGTCAGAAACGCCCACAGCTTAACTCGTGACCTGTCAAGAAGTTCCACCCGCGTACTACCTCTCTGCGGGAATCCGATCGTTAAGTGTTCCTTACCATACCTTTACGAAAGCGATATTCTGCCCTGGCCCAGGCCATAGGTGGTGTAACGGCGGCCAGGATACGTATCAGGAAAAAGTAGGCAAACACCTCACAACCAGCGTTCCCGGTTTTTCTGGTGCTAGTAGCACTTTCTCCGGTCCTATCAGGGGGGGGTAAGGCCTTCTGTCGGTAGCCCTCCCCCACCATGATTCTTTTAGTCTAGAGATTATGTAACTTTTGCTCAAACTCTGCCTTTTTTTTCCACCTTGAACACCGTGAGACAGGGGAAATTCGTTGATATTGGACCCCACCGAAAAAGCCTTGCTCCCAGCCCCTTGGAGAACAACTATCCGGATATCTGGGGTATCTTGTAGGTTTTCAAAAACACTAAAAAGTCGCTGCCTCACAACAAGGTCCAGAATGTTCAACGGGGGGTTATTAATTGTAACTGTGCCTATGGGGCCATTTTTTTGAACTAGCACCACAGATTCACGGCTTTCCATCTATTTTCACCTCAGTTCTATAGTTTTTATTGAATAAAGCTGTGTATTCAATAGATATCTACACCCGCCTGAACCATCTTCATCCTGGACAATAAGTACTTAGGTTGCGTACACAACATTCTAACTAATTTATATAAGGTTCTCGCCCCTATCCCATTTCTCATAATCAGAGGTGTCCGGTAAAAAGCTCATGTCTTGGCAAATCAGAGACCCGAAAACGAGTCTTTGTAAGGCCGGAAGTATTTGAGAACCAACCTCGAGAAATCAAGAAGGCGATGCGGGTAAGAAAGGCCATTGAAGGCGTGTTCGCAGAGGCCAAGACCTGGCACCGGATGGGCAGGGCGAGATACCGGGGAAGAGAAAGGGTTACCATCCAGATGCTGATGACCTTCATCAGTCGAAATGTAAAAAAATTGGCTCAAAGGATTAACTAAGAACCGGTTATAGCTTGACAGATAGAATACAGATGGGAAACTCGCTGTATTTGTCTCATAATGACACCATAATTAACAAGTAACAGGCAAACCTTAAAATCCAGAAGGCACGTCATTTTGAGCGTTTTCAGAGCTCAATTATCTCCCCCACCAAATCGTAATCCAAAACACCTTGGATCCGGGCCATGACGATTGCCCCCACCCGCCCGGTTCGGCCCCCGAGGAGCACCTGGCCGTCCACCTCCGGGGCCTGTCCCTGGGTCCGTCCCACAAGCTCATTCCCGCTGGCTTCATCAATGAGCACCGGCACCCTTTGGCCGACCCAGCGGGCATTGCGCCGCCGGGTAATGAGCCGTTGGTGCTCCATGGCCCGGTCGTACCGTTCTTCCTTAACAGCCACGGGAACCTGGTCTTTTCGCCCCCCAGCCGGGGTACCCTCCTCAGGGGAATAGATGAAAAACCCGGCATAGTCAAAGGAAGCTTCGTCAATAAAATCAAGAAGGTCCTGAAACTCCCTTTCCGTTTCGCCGGGAAAACCCACGATCAGTGAAGTGCGCAGACTGATACCAGGGACAGCCTTGCGGATTTCATCAATCCGAGCCATGAGACCCTCAGGGTCAGAAGGCCGGCCCATTTCCTTTAGAATCCTGGGGCTGCCATGTTGGATAGGAAGGTCAAGGTACCGGCAGACCTTGTCCTCCGAGGCCACCACCTCCAGGAGCTCGTCCGTAACCCCTTCGGGGGAGGCATAAAGAAGACGGATCCACTTGAGTCCGTCCACCCGGGCCAGCCGCTTCAAGAGCCCAGGAAGGTCTGTCCCATCTGGGAGGTCCCGGCCGTACCTGGTTACATCCTGGGCCACCAGGTTGACCTCACGGGTACCCTGCCTGACCAGCCACCTGACTTCCTTTTCGATTTCTTCAGGCTGCCGGCTGCGGTACCTGCCCCTGAGCCTCGGGATGACACAAAAGGTACAGGTCTTGTTGCACCCCTCTGCAATCTTGACGTAAGTTGAATGGACAGGTGTGGTCAGAAACCTAGTTCCAGACCATTCGCCTGCCTTCTCCGGGACACCGACTTCTGCCACCTTTTCCCCCTCGAGTACCTTTTTTACCACCTGGTTGATCTGCCCAAAGTCACCGGTACCCACCAGGGCATCAATCTCGGGGATTTCCGCCTCAAGGGTGTCGCGGTAACGTTGAGCGAGACAGCCGGTAACAATCAGGGCACGGCAGCAGGCATCTTCTTTCTTTTCCGCCAGGTCCATGATGGTATACACCGATTCTTCCACCGCCGCGTCGATGAAACCACAGGTATTGACGATCAAAACATCGGCCTCATCCAGGTTATCGGTAATGGTATACCCTTCCTGCTTAAGGGCACCAAGCATGTATTCGGTATCAACCCGGTTCTTGTCACAACCCAGGGTCACAAACCCGACCTTCCACGCTGCCAAAAGGATGGACCTCCTTTGCCCCCGGTAAAACTCTGTGGCTATTATAGTACACCATGCAGGTCGGGTCAAAGGAAAGGGGGACCGGGTAGTGCAGCGGCAATCCAACTCCCCGGCCCCAGACAGCCTGATCACCCTTAATCGACCAGGGCTCGGCCAGCCTTTGGTCACACGGACCGGGTCGCGGCCACATAGCGGTCGAAAGTACGACTTGTTCCGATGGTCTCGATAAGGGCCTTTACGACCCGGGGGTCAAACTGGGTACCTGCGTTCCTTTTTAGTTCATCTATGGCCTCACTCAGCTTCTTTGCCGGTTGATAGGGCCGCGAGGTAGTCATGGCATCGAAACTGTCCGCAACTGCCAAAATACGGGCCTCAATGGGGATTTCTTCCCCGCGTAAGCCCTCCGGATAACCCGTTCCGTCGTAACGTTCGTGGTGATAAGTAATGGCCGCCTCCACTGGTTTAAAGCCATCGATGCACTTGATCACATCAGCTCCCCAGAGGGTATGCAGCTTCATTTTCTCCCATTCACCGGCCGAGAGCCGTCCGGGTCTTGATAAGGTTGCCTGATTCAGTTTCACTTTCCCCAGGTCATGAAGGAGAGCGGCCACCCGGAGATGAAAGATCTCCTTCTCACCCAGGCCCAACCGCTCGGCCACAGCCGCCGCGTACTTCTCAACCCTTATGGAATGATGACAGATATACGGGTCCCTGGCCCGGAGAACCGAGAGCAAGGTCTCTATGGAGTCCAGAATCGGGAAAAGCTCGACAGGCTCGCGTTGAGTATCGCGTTCCTCCTCCTGGGTGGAATAAAGAAGCGTACGGTTTCTGCCAGTCTCTTTCGCACGGTACAGAACCCTGTCAGCCTTCCTAACCAGGTCTTCGGCATCGCGGGCGTGTTGGGGCATGGTGGCTACCCCACACGAAACGGTGACCTTTCCACCCGGCTGCTTTTCGAAGCCAGGGAAAGGGAATTGTTCCACTGCCTCCCTGATCCTTTCGGCAATCAGGAAGCCAGCCTCGGGCAAGGTATCCGGCAGAAGAACGGCAAATTCCTCACCCCCATAGCGAAAAGCGAGGTCGTTTTTCCTCACGGTACGCTTCAGGAGACGCCCAATTTCCACCAGCAGGTGGTCACCCTCCTGGTGGCCGTAGGTATCATTGTACACTTTAAAATAGTCGATATCGAGCATTACCAAGGAAAGGGGCTCAGAGCTTTCCTTGCATCGCAATTCCAGCTCTTTCAGCTTTGCCTGGAAATAGCGTCGGTTATATAGGTTAGTGAGCCCGTCCCGGTACGAAAGCTGTTCCAGTTCACTGGCAAGTTTTTCCCTTTCCCTGGCCACCGCCCACATGGTACGAACCACTACCACTACCGTACCCAGAAAGGTAGCCCACAAAAGAAGCATCCCAAACCAGTATTCACGGTCCTGGAGAAAAGCCAGGGAAGGGTCGAAGTACAAAAAGGTGGCAACATTGAGGACAAAAGAGATTAAACCAATGATTAAACCCTGCTTGATATTGGGAACACTGCGGGCAATCCGGAGCATGATCAGGGAATAGATGATGACCACGGGACTGCTGAGCCCACCACTCCGGACAACAAGAAGATTGGCGTAGGTAATGTCCAGTATGAATGAAAGGTACCACAAGAGCCGAATGTTTCCGGGAGTTCCTCTGTGCCTCACCAAGTAGGTATACGCTAAGGTCAGGAGGCCATAACCCACCGTAACATGGGTCAAGGGTATCGTCTGGGCTAGATGGGGCTGTCCCCTGTATACGTAGCCTACCACCAGGCCCACAACCATCAAGAGAACCTTCATGATTAAACACTGCTTCTTCTCTTTCTCTAGAAGAGACCTGCACAGTTGTTCTTCAATCTGCTGCAATGCCCTTTGCACCCACCTTTTGAACTATCGTTGCAACTACCCATTTTTTGGTCTCATTTCCTGAGAACGCTATAGAACCCCTTTACCCGTAGCATTTATTATCACTTCTAGCAGTCGTAGATACCCCCTGCAGTACCGCGATATATTATATCCCATAAATTACTTGCAGAACAATTTCTTTCCCTAAAATACATCCAACCTTCTACGAAAATGCTGGTTCCACCCTTGCATTTTTCATCCCTCGTGGTGCCGCCCCAGGTGGCGGCATGGAGCACTACTACGACATTATCCGCCTCGCCAGGGCTGGTCCTCCGCTGCATGCGCTTCTTGAACCCCTCCGCTGACCGTGGACCTACCCAGCCTCGAATCCAAGCCGGAAGCTAAATGCTGGATGGGAAAAAACTAAAAAAAACGGCGCTAACCCTGTACCGTCAGCGCCGTCCAAATTTTTCTTTTTCGGAGTCGTCCCAAGCTAGTTACCCCTACGAACCAAGATTCACCGCATGCGCTGGACCTCATCGAAGAGTTTCACGTCGATGATGGGTTCGTGATGACGGCCGACCTTGTAATTATGATAAGTATAGTTGCCCACGTAAGCATCATTATTGAGGATTAATTCCACGTAATCCCGGTCCCATTTCCTGGGAAATGTGGTTCCGGTATCAACACCCTGTTGGTTCAGGTAATTGGCCACCTTTTCGCAGCAACGCATCTCCAGGAACTTCTCAAAAACAAGCTTCACCACTGGTGCATCCTCATTGGCAACCAAACTCTCGGTAGCAGAATCGTAATCATAGCCCAGGGTGAACTTACGCACTAGCTTTTTCCCAGTTCTCCTCAGGGGGGTATAGCCTGTAGGCCGGTCTTGCACCCGGGGGCGCGCCTCAGCCATCGCACTCAGGATGTTGCGGAAAAGGTATCCTCCGTCGGCCATGGTATGGATGTCGTCCTGGGCAAAATGAAGGTCAACACCCTTCTCCTGCAGGCGCTCAAAGAGGTCAAGGAGCTCACCCGGAGAACAGGAGAGGCTTTCCATCTTGGTGCAGACCAGGTCCGTAATCACGCCCTCCTCCTCCCCCTCTAGAGCCTCCAAGACCCGGTCAACTACTGGGCTTTTCCCCTGCCCCATCTGCACCCGGAAGACCCTTTCCAGGCGCAAACCGTAAAACTGCGCATAATTCTCCAGGAACCTTTCTTGCTTTTCCAGGTCCCAGCTGGAAACGCCAGCTAACCCAGGGTCAACTAGCAAACCTACGGCCCGGCGTTCCTTTTCCAAAGCAATAAACTTTCTGATTGCCATTTTTTCCCCTCCCGCAGGGGTCTTACTTTCTGGTCTGGGCTTGCTGTGGCTACCCAGTCAAGACAAGATCATCCTGTTATCATATTATTAGTATTATTCTATTGATTTCTAAAAATTCCTCCGGCAACCTAATCCCTTTTTATGGTGATTTTGATCTAATTGATCACAGTCCATGAGCCTTGTCAAAAAGCCCATCCCGCAAAACGCATGCTCTTATAATTCTCCGAACCTTGCACCTTTTCTTGATTTAATTGTAACCCTTCTCCAGTCTTACGTCAACTGAAAGGACCGTTTCCCTCAGGTCTCAAGCAGGCTCCTGTAAATCCTCTCATACTGAGCTACAATCCGCCGGACCGAAAACAAACGAGAGCGCTCCCGGGCCTGGCGCGACATGGTACGGTGCAGCCGCGGGTTAGCAAGGATTTCAGCCGACTTCTGGGCCATTTCATCCCATCTATCCGGTGGCAGCAAGTACCCGGTCTTCCCATCCTCAACGACCTCTGGCAGCCCACCGACAGACGAAGCCACCACCGGTACACCGCAGGCCATGGCTTCCAGGGCCACCAGCCCGAAGCTCTCCTGCTCTGACGGGAGGAGCATCAGGTCAGCGGCCGCAATAATGTCGACCACCCGGTCCTGTTTCCCCAGAAAGAAAACCCGGTCTTCAATCCCCAGGTCCAAAACCAGCCTTCTCACAGCCATGGACTCCGGACCGTCCCCCACCAGGAGGAGACAGGCCTCAATCCTTCCGAGGAGGCGGTGAAAGACCCTCACGACAGCGTCTACCCTCTTGACCCGGCGAAAGTTGGAAACATGCACCAGGAGCTTCCCCTGGCCTGACACCCATCTCCTCCGAAGGTGCTGACCCCGGCCCGGTCGGTATTCTTCAAGATCCACGAAGTTATAAATCGTTTTGATCTCCCTCTGGATGGGAAATAAACGTAGGGTTTCCCGCCGCAGGTATTCCGACACAGCAGTGACAGCATCACTCTTGTTAATGGAAAAGGCAATAATCTCAGCAAAAGACGGGTCATTTCCCAGGAGGGTGATATCAGTCCCGTGCAGGGTGGTTACCACCTTCAGCCCACCCCCAACCACTTCTTTCGCCAGGTAGGCGGCGGTAGCATGGGGGATGGCGTAGTGAACATGAACCAGTTCCACTTTTCTATAACGAACGGCTTCGACGATCTTGTTGGCCAGGGCCAGAACATACGGACGGTCCCTGAAGAGAGGGTAAGAAGGGACCTGTACTTCATGAAAAAAGATGTTCTCCCTGGACCCTTGAAGGCGAAAGGGGAGCTGGTAGGAGATAAAATGAATTTCGTGGCCGCGCTCGGCCAGGGACCGACCTAGTTCGGTGGCCACCACCCCGCTCCCTCCGTAGGAAGGGTAACAAACAATTCCGATCCGCATCTCATCACTTCCCCA